>CAZDMM010000139.1:0-12386 GCA_964505845.1 uncultured Caldilineaceae bacterium | reverse complement strand
CTCACAACCATACTCATAAATTGGCATCGTCTACTTCTCCCCGGGTTGATTGTAAAAAAACAGAATATTCCCTTTGAATTTTAGACCCGTCCCGTAAATAATGTAAGTGCCAGGTATCACCATTTAATCATTACAAATGTCATTCAAAAGAGAAGACTCCCCCTGCCTAGCCCCCTCTACCCTTTGTGCGCTGTGATGATCCTGTTGTATGCAAATTGGAAACCTATCGGAGGGTTATTCTTTTACCCAACAAACCAACAAATTGGCAAAAAGACCTCATGCTCGAAGAGAAAATGAGTATGGGGATTCACTCGATAAGGGGGGACAGCTAAGGAGTACAACCAGGGGTGACAAGAAAAAAAGAATTCTTCCAATTTTGCTTGAGGATAATCCTCAAGCAAAATTGGAAACCAATTCCATCAATCCCTGCCTAACTCTTCAAAAAATTCCGCAGCACGGTTTGCAGAATGCCGCCGTTGCGATAGTAATCCACCTCGACCGGCGTGTCTACCCGGCAGGTGGTGACAATGGTGCGGGTCTGTCCGGATTCAGCGGTGATGTCCACCCGGATGTCCTGGCGCGGTTTTAAGCTGTCATCCACGTGAATGGTGTAGGTTTCCCAGCCGGTCAGTCCCAGCGACTCGGCGGTATCGCCCGGTTTGAATTCCAGGGGCAGCACACCCATGCCTACCAGGTTGCTGCGGTGGATGCGCTCAAAGCTTTCGGCCAGCACCGCCCGCACCCCCAGCAAATAGACCCCCTTGGCCGCCCAGTCGCGGCTGGAGCCGGTGCCGTACTCTTTGCCGGCAATCACCAGCAGCGGCGTGCCACCGGCTTTGTATTTTTCGCTGGCGTCAAAAATCGGGATGACCTCGCCGGTAGGCAGGTAGGTGGTCCAGCCGCCCTCGGTGCCGGGCGCCAACTGGTTGCGCAGGCGAATGTTGGCAAAGGTTCCCCGCGTCATCACCCGGTCGTTGCCCCGGCGCGAGCCAAAGGAGTTGAAATCCTGCGGCGCGACATCATGTTCTTGCAAATATTGCCCGGCGGGCATGTCGGCGGGGATGGAACCGGCCGGCGAAATATGGTCGGTCGTGACCGAGTCGCCCACCTTGACCAGCACCCTGGCCGATTGGACAGGCTGAATCGGTGAAACCTCGGTGCTGAGGTTTACAAAGAAGGGCGGCTCCTGGATATAGGTTGACCACTCATTCCAGGCATACAGCGCGCCCTCCGGTACCGGAATTTCATTCCACTTGGGGTTGCTGTGTTCTATGCCTTCGTACTCCTGATGAAAAACTGCCGGGTTGAGAGCTTTGTTATACTCGGCGGCAATTTCGGCCTGAGTGGGCCAGATATCCTTAAGGTAGACCGGCTTCCCATCGGCCCCCAGGCCCAACGGCTCGGTGGTCAGGTCAATATCGGTAGTGCCGGCCAGGGCGTAGGCCACCACCAGCGGCGGTGAAGCCAGGTAATTGGCTTTAACGTAAGGATGGATGCGCCCCTCAAAGTTGCGGTTGCCGCTCAGTACCCCGGAAACCACCAGGTCGCCGGTGGTAATGGCTTCCACCACCGGCTTGGGCAGCGGGCCGCTGTTGCCGATGCAGGTGGTACAGCCATAACCCACCGTGTGGAAGCCCAACGCTTCCAGATAGGGGGTCAAGCCGGCTTCATTGAGATAACGAGTCACCACTTTGGAGCCAGGGGCCATGCTGGTTTTAACATAAGAAGGCACTTTCAGTCCGCGCCCCACCGCCTTTTTAGCCAGAATACCCGCCCCCAGCATCACCGAAGGGTTGCTGGTGTTGGTACAAGAGGTGATGGCGGCCAGCACCACCGCCCCGTGTGTGATTTCACTGGTAGAACCGTTATTTCTTACCACCCCCTTGCGCTGCAAAGCCTCTTGGGTTAAACCGTAGCCCTGAGTGCCGAGCGGTTTGGTCAGGGCCGCCTGGAAAGTCTGTTTCATCTCAGACAGGGATACCCGGTCTTGGGGGCGCTTGGGGCCGGCCAGGCTGGGGACAACCTCGCCCAAATCCAGGTGCAGGGTATTGGTAAAGATGGGGTCGGGCGTGTCGTCGGTGCGGAAGAGTCCCTGCTCTTTGGCATATCGCTCCACCATGTTGACCAGTTCCGGCGAGCGGCCGGTGCGGCGCATGTAGTTGAGCGATTCGGCGTCCGGCGGGAAGAAGCCCATCGTCGCGCCGTATTCGGGGGCCATATTGGCGATGGTGGCCCGGTCGGGCAGGGTCATCTGGCTCAGGCCGGGGCCGTAAAATTCCACAAATTTACCCACCACTTTCTTTTGGCGCAGCATTTGGGTTACGGTCAGGGTCAGGTCAGTGGCGGTTACGCCCTCGCGCAGTTGGCCGGTCAGTTTAAAACCGACCACTTCCGGGATGAGCATGTAGATAGGTTGGCCCAGCATCACGGCTTCAGCCTCGATGCCGCCCACGCCCCAGCCTACAATCCCCAGGCCGTTGATCATGGTGGTGTGGCTGTCGGTGCCCACCAGGCTGTCGGGGTAAACTACCATGCCGTCCTCTTCGGGCCGCGTCCAAACGCCGCGAGCAATGTACTCCAGGTTAACCTGGTGGACAATACCGCTGGCCGGCGGCACCACGCTGAAATTAGCAAAGGCTTTTTGACCCCAGCGCAAAAATTCGTACCGTTCCCGGTTGCGCTCAAACTCAATTTCGGCGTTGCGTTCCAGGGCGATGGCCTGGCCAAAGTAATCCACCTGCACCGAGTGGTCAATCACCAGGTGAACCGGCACCACCGGGTTGATTTTCTGAGGATCGCCGCCCATGCGGGCCATGGCCGAGCGCATCGCGGCCAAATCCACCACCGCCGGAACGCCGGTGAAATCCTGCAAGATGACGCGGGCCGGTTTGAAGGGGATTTCTTCATCAGCCGGGGCCTGGGGATTCCAGTTCAATATCTTGTGGACATCCTCTGCGGTAACTACATAACCGTCTACTTCGCGCAGCACGGCTTCCAGCAGCACTTTGATAGAGACAGGCAGGCGGGACACATCTTTGGGTAATTTATCCAGGCGATACAGATAAGCCTCGCCGCTGCCGGTATTAAATTTAGCGCGCGTTCCCATAGAATTTTTGGTTCGCTTGGTCATAGCTCCTCCTCTAACATGGCTATAGGGGTCAGACAAGAAAGCCCGCACAGATACCTGTCACGGGCAGAATGACGAATTTGGTTAACGGCTGAACCCTCTTTTAAGAATGATTGCACGGGTATTTTAGTGGAGAGCCAGCGTTTTGGCAAGATATTTTGAAAGGGTATTTTTTAGGCAGGGGGTCTAATTTATTTCTAATACGTTTGGAGTATAATGGAAGCAATTGTAACCCTAAAGTGATGGAACTCTCTAAAAGGAGCCTGTTGAGGAGGCTACGCGATGTTTTTTTACAATCCAACTTTTTTATGTTTCATGATCCCGGCGCTCGTTCTGGGCTTTATTGCCCAGATGATAGTGAAAAGTAGATTTGACCAGTACTCTCGCGTCAGAACGATGCGCGGCCTGACCGGGGCCCAGGTGGCCCGGCAGATTCTTGATACCAACGGCCTGTACGATGTTAGGGTTGAAGAAACCCAGGGTTTTTTGAGCGACCATTACGACCCACGCAGCAAAGTTCTGCGTCTTTCGCCCGATGTGGCGCGAGTGCCCTCAGTATCCGCGGTGGGCGTTGCGGCCCATGAAGCCGGACATGCCTTGCAGCACGCCACAGGCTATCTGCCGCTGCAACTACGCAGTTCGCTGGTGCCGGCGGTGCAGTTTGGCAGTTGGCTGGGGCCAATCATCATCATCAGCGGCATAATGCTCGAAGCGGTGTTCCGGGCCTCGGCGTTGGGTTTGGCTGTGGCCTGGTTTGGGGTAGCGGTTTATGGCTTGGTGGCGGTCTTTTCAGTGATCACCCTGCCGGTTGAACTGGACGCCAGTTCTCGCGCCAAGCGGCTGCTGTACCAATACAATATTGTAGATAAGCAGGAATTGTCGGGCGTCAGCAGCGTGCTCAACGCGGCCGCCTGGACTTACGTGGTTGCCGCCATCGCCGCTTTGCTGGAATTGGCCCGCTGGATTTTCATCCTGATGGGACGCCGCCGCGACTGATACCCTTTACATTTCATTATTCTGTGGTATAACTAATGTTGATTCTATCGAGACCCTAAGAGCGTGTTTCTTAAAAAAGAAACCGGGTTTTTGAGAACTATTCGACCATACTTTGGGCAAAGAGACAGCCATTTTAAGGCTTAAAAACCCGGTTTCTGCGCCTAAAAATGTCCCAAAGCCATTTAAGAAACACGTTCTAAAGGTCTGGCAGACCTTTAGGGTTTACTGTATGATTGACCCCGAGGAGGCTTATTTTGCAACGACTGCATCCTGTCCAGCTTGTTCTGTTAGCTTTTGTTCTGTCTGCATGCAGCCTATCCCCAATCTTCTCTTCGCTCCCCCTAAGAGGCGACTCGCCCACAAAGGAAGCGGTTGAAACCGAATCCCAAACTGAGACTGAGCCAACCAATGTCATTCAGACTTCAGCCACAGCCATCCCCTTGCCCACTCCGCTGCCGCCCGAAGCGATTGCCAAAGCCGACGCGGAAGAACTGCTGTTGATTAACTTGTATGAACGGGTTAACCCCTCGGTGGTCAGCATTGTGGTCACCGTTAACGAGGCCGGCTCCAACAATCTCAACGATATCTTCCCTACCCAGGGGCAAGGCTCTGGCTTTGTTTTTGACACCCAGGGACACATTATTACCAACAACCACGTGGTAGCCGAAGCCGATAAAATCACGGTAACTTTTCACGATGGGCTGACGGCGCCGGCCAAAGTCATCGGCAAAGACTCAGATAGCGATTTAGCCGTGGTGCAGGTTGATACTGCCGTAGAAAATCTGCATCCGGTTTCCTGGGCCAACTCCGATCAACTCAAAGTAGGTCAGCGAGCGGTGGCCATCGGCAACCCCTTTGCCCTCAACGGGACGCTCACCACCGGAATTATCAGCGCCCTGGGCCGGCGGCTGCCCACCGAAACGCGCTTCAATATCCCCGACATTATTCAAACCGACGCCGCCATCAACCCCGGTAATTCAGGCGGGCCACTGCTCAACTCTCAGGGTGAGGTTATCGGCGTTAACACGGCTATTGTACCGCGCCTGAGTGATTTGGGAGAACGCAGTTTTTTGGGGGTTGGCTTTGCCATTCCCTCTAACCTGGTGCAGCGGGTGGTGGCGGGGTTGATCAAAACGGGCCAATATGAACATCCCTGGATTGGGTTCTCTGGCAATACGGTGAATAACGAAATTGCCGCCGCCATGAAGCTGCCCAAAGCTTCGGGGGCGTTGGTGGCCGAGGTTCTTTCCGGCAGTCCGGCCGATAAAGCCGGTTTGCGGGGCGCCACCAAAGAGCTAGAATTGTCGGATGGCTCCGTGGCCGAAATTGGCGGGGATGTCATCATTACGATTGAGGATGAAGAAATCAAAAGTTTTGACGATTTGATTTCGTTTCTCAGCCGGCGGGGTGAGGTGGGCCAGGAAGTTGCCTTAACCATCATTCGCAACGGCAAGGAGCAAAAGGTAAAAGTAACTCTGGAAGCCAGGCCAAAAGCCACCGGAGAAAAATGAGTAACCGGTAATTGGTTATAAGTAATTAGAGATTGGTAATTACCAATAACCAATCTCCATTTACCAATCTCAATCACGGGGTACGATGTGATGTCGCCGGCAGCGAGCTTCGTAAACTTCGCTGGCCCCGACCATAATGATGGGATCATTGTAATGGGCCGGCTCGCCGTTTAGCAAGCGCTGGGTGCGGCTGGCGGGCGACCCACAGACCATACAAATTGCTTGCAGTTTATCAACCGCTTCGGCCTGGGCCATCAGCAGAGGCATGGGGCCAAAAGGCTCGCCTCGAAAATCCATATCCAGCCCGGCCAGAATCACCCGCCGGCCTTCATTGGCTAACCGCTCACACAATTCAGCCACACTCCAGTCAAAAAACTGCACTTCATCAATCGCCACTACCTCGGTATCCTCTTGCACCAGGGTGGCAATCTCCGCCGTATTCTGCACCACGGTGGCGTGATAATATTTTCCCCCATGTGAGCTGACCTTATCAACCTGGTAGCGATTATCCAGGGTGGGTTTAAACACCTGAACCTTTTGCCGGGCGATTTCGGCTCTCACCAGCCGCCGAATTAACTCCTCGGTTTTGCCGCTGAACATACTGCCACAAATAAGTTCAATCCAACCACCATCGTAACGATGATACATAACCTGATATCCTCAAAAAAAATGGGCAGGCTCCTGGCGAGTCTGCCCATTTATTGCTCATTTATTTGACTACCAAGTGTTGCCGCGCCGGGCCACCATTATGCTTCGGCAAAATAGGTCGCTTTGGCGTCAGTTAGCTTTGCTTCAATCTCGCCAATGGTTTTAGACTCAATGCCTTCCAACTTAAGCAGGCTGGCCCGGTCCCTGCCTAATTTTTTGATCAGATCACCCACCGTAATAATGTTGGCGTCGTGCAGCACTTGCTGCACCCGGCTGTTCAAATCAAGGGCGGCCAATTGTTGTTTAAGGAAGCGCTGCTCTAATTTCTTCTGCAGTTCTTCCTGGCGTTTAACCGCATCAGCCTGGTGCGTGCTGTACCGATCTAAGCGTTTCATGAAGCGGTCAACCTGGCCAGCGGTGTCAACGATGCGCTGCTCCCCGGTAAAAAACGGGTGGCATTTGGAGCAAACATCGGTGCGCACAACCGGTTGAGTGGAACCGGTAGTCCAGGTATTGCCACAAGAGCAAATCACCTGGGCATTAGGATAATATTGAGGATGAATTTTTCTCATCGCAGAAACCTTTCTACCAGTAGAACAAGTTGGCAACTTGCCCTACAAAATTATTCTTTGGGATAAACGCTGATCTGCTTTTTATCTCGGCTGATGTGCTCAAATTTTACAAAGCCATCGGCCATGGCAAAGAGGGTAAAATCTCGGCCCATCCCAACATTTACCCCCGGATAAAAGGTGCTGCCTCGTTGTCGAACAATAATGTTACCGGCGCGTACAGCCTCGCCCCCGAATTTTTTAACCCCTAAACGTTGACCTACACTGTCACGACCATTGCGGCTAGAGCCGCCGCCTTTTTTGTGGGCCATGGTTAACTCTCCTGTTCTTTAGCTGACAATTTTATCAATCCGCAGGCGGGTAAAATTTTGGCGATGCCCCTGCTTGCGATGATAGTTTTTCTTGTGTTTGTAAACGATGATTTTCCGGCCTCGGCCATGTTCCGTAACCGTAGCGGTCACTTTAGCGCCTGCAACGGTTGGACGCCCGACCGTGATGCTGCCCTCTGTCGCTACCATTAAGACGCGCTCCAGGTCAACTTCCTTACCTGGTTCAACGGGCAGCGACTCTACCTCTATAAAGTCGCCCTCAGATACACGATATTGCTTGCTGCCGGTTTCGATGACTGCGTACATCCTCTAATCTCCGTGGTAAATTTACTACTGGCTGTAATGCCCTGTAAAGGATACTAGACAAAAAATGAGTGTGCCCATACGGCGGCACACACAAAAAATGATTATAATGGCGAACCGATTTATTGTCAAAATTTATCGGCCAACAGGCGCCTTTTTCCCTAATAGCCTTACTATCGCAAATATAGAAGCTCACTCCCCCAACATCGGAATCTTCACCCCTTGCTCCCGTGCAAAGGCAATGGCCTCCGGATACCCCGCGTCTGCGTGGCGCACGACGCCCATGCCGGGGTCGGTGGTCAGCACCCGCTGTAAGCGGCGAGCCGCCGTCTCGCTACCATCGGCTACAATCACCTGCCCGGCGTGGATGCTGTATCCAATGCCGACTCCCCCGCCGTGATGCAAACTGACCCAGGTGGCCCCGCCCACCGCATTGACCAGGGCGTTCAACAACGGCCAGTCGGCGATGGCGTCGGAGCCGTCAGCCATAGCCTCGGTTTCTCGGTTGGGGCTGGCCACGGAGCCGCTGTCCAGGTGGTCGCGCCCAATCACAATCGGGGCGCTCACCTTGCCGGAGGCCACCAACTCATTGAACTTGAGGCCGGCTTTGGCCCGCTCGCCGTAACCCAGCCAACAAATCCGGGCCGGCAGCCCTTGAAACTCTATTTTCTCCTGGGCCAGGCGAATCCAGCGGGTCAGATGCTCATTTTCCGGGAACAGTTCCAGGATGGCTGCGTCGGTGGTGTAGAGGTCTTGCGGGTCGCCGGAGAGGGCCACCCAGCGGAAGGGGCCTTTACCTTCACAAAAGAGCGGGCGAATGTAGGCCGGCACAAAGCCGGGGTAGTTGAACGCCTCTTTCAGCCCAAAATCAAAGGCCCGCTGGCGCAGATTGTTGCCATAATCAAAAACGATGCTACCTTTCTTTTGCCAGTCGAGCATGGCCTGCACGTGCCGGGCCATAGACTCCACTGCGCGGCGCTGGTACTCGGCCGGGTCACGCCGGCGCAGTTCAGCGGCCGCTTCCAGGCTTAAGCCGGCCGGGATGTAGCCATAGAGCGGGTCGTGGGCCGAGGTCTGGTCGGTGACGACATCCGGCATAACGCCGCGCGCCACCAATTCCGGCAGGGCTTCGGCGGCGTTGGCAATCAGCCCCACCGATTTGGCTTCTCCCTGGCGCAAGGCTTCGTCCACCCAGGTCATGGCCTCTTCCAGGTTGTCGGTTATCACGTCAAGCTGCCGCAACGATAGACGCCGCTCGGCCCGCCAGCGATCCACCTCTACCAGCAGCCCGACGCCTCCATTCATCGTAATCGCCAGGGGCTGCGCTCCGCCCATTTCACCCAGGCCAGCGGTCACCACCAGTTTGCCTTTCAACCCTTGTGGCCAGCCGTGCTGCCGGGCCAGCGCCCCCAGCGTTTCATACGTGCCCTGCAAAATGCCCTGCGTGCCGATGTAAATCCAGCTTCCGGCCGTCATCTGGCCGTACATGATCAAGCCAGCTTGCTCCCACTTGTCAAAATTTTCCTGGGTGGCCCAGGCCGGGACAATGTTGGAATTGGCAATCAGCACCCGGGGCGCGTCCTCGTGGGTGGTAAACACGGCCACCGGCTTGCCCGACTGCACCAGCAGCGTTTCATCCGGCTCTAAATTACGGAGCGACTCCAAGATGGCCTCAAAACATTCCCAATTGCGGGCCGCCTTACCGCGCCCGCCGTAGACAATCAAATTGTCCGGGTCAAACGCTACCTGGGGATCCAGGTTGTTTTGCAGCATGCGATAGGCAGCTTCGATGAGCCAATTTTTACAGGTCAATTGCAGGCCGCGCGGGGCGCGGATGGTACGAACCATAATGTTTTCTCCTTAGACATTCTAAAAGAGTGATGTTATAATTGAAAAACTATTTTTTACCAGGGAAGGTTTGATGACTGCTCTCACCCTAACCGACTCAGTAATTACCCCGGCCACCTGGCCGGCTCAGAAAGAGAAGCTGGCCCGCACCCCAACCGGCCTGCTCAACCTGGTGGGGTGGTTTGGGTCAACTCACACCTCGGCCATGTGGCGCAAAGCCCCTGAATTTCTCCAGATTTTTCAGCGCGCCGCCGTTCCCGGCTTTGACCCCCAAATTGAGGGCTGGGATCCCTCTTACGCCGCTGTGGAAGCTGAAGTCATGGCCACCGCATCGGTTATTATCATCCGCCTGGAAAATAATGAGTTAGTCAACGGCAGTTTAGGCTCCATTGCCGAAGTTGGCCTGGCCTTAACCTCGGCGGCCCTGCGAGGACAAATCACCATCATCTCCATTGAAGATAACCTGTTGGTCAGCCTGACCGAGTCCGGGGCCATCGCCCAATTTATGATGCTGGAACTGCACCTTAACCAGGTGAGCCAAATACCGGAGCTGGCCCGGTTTGTTCAGGTTCATCGCGGCGACAATTTGAGCGAATTAGCCACCCTAGCCTGTCAGGCCGCCCAATACCAATACCAAAGCGGCGTGCTTGGGCTTAATTTTGAGGATTTTCAGGCCAGAAAAGCCAGGCGCAGCCGGCATCTCCCCCTGCGTATCCTGGTCGGCGGCTCAGGCGGCCCCTATGCCGACCTGTATCAAGACGAATTTCGGTGCAAGCAAAAAAGTTTAACGGCTCCGTACCAGGGCGACCGGTACAAAATAAAAGTTTTAGCCGAAGGCGCCACCGCCAGAGCCTGGGCCATCCCTTACGGCAGCACCGACCAGTCTGCCATCAACCTGGCCGTGCAGTCCTTACTGGCCCTTGAGCTGGAACATAAGCAAGAGGCCGATATGTTGATCCTGGCGCTGATGGCCGAAGCTGCCTCAAAAGCGGCCGCTACTGAAATTGGCTTTTTATTATTGTATGCCCTGGTCGCCGGCCAGGAGGTTAAAATCTTCCTGGAACCCTTTGACCCGGTGGATTATGTTCGCTGCCAACTCCCGCACATTGCCGCTCAGAGCGAGACCGATGAAAAAAGCATCCGCCGGATTTTACATCAAGCCGGAGTAGCAGCCGATATTCTGGCTACCGCCACCCAGGCAGAAATCTTTGAAACCTTTGCGTTAATCCAAACCCTGGCTCAAGGCAGCCCGGTCACTTTCAACCAGATTAGGCACTCCCTGCTGGGCCAGATTGAAGCCTACCAGAGCGCCGATAACACCCGGCGAGTGCGCACCCTGGTTCAGGCCCACCTGGAGCGTTTGCACCGAGATCCCCAATACCCCGGTTTTTTCTCCTTGACCACGCGCATAGCCGGCTAACCCGCCCAGATTACTTTAACCCCGTTAAGCCTCGGTTGTCAAAATTGGCATCCCGCTTATTCCAAAACAGATTGACACCCCTTAGAAGTATGATATAATACCCCAATCTCCGAATGGGAACATCGTTGCATAATACGCAACATTATGAGAAGTGATGATGGGTAGTATGCCTTCGGTTCATGACGACTCCCTGGAAACCACCCGCGCCGATAAACGCGCCGCCCGGCGGCGGCGAGCGGAGTCGCCGCCGCTCAAGCAGCCCTTTCGCCAGCTACGCCACCCTCTCCCTCCTCTGGAGGTTATCTCCCCGGAGCAGGTGGAGGAGCTGCACGACGCCTCCATGCGCATCCTCGAAGAGGTTGGCCTGGATTTTATGGACGGTGAAGCCCTTGACCTGTGGCAAAAAGCCGGGGCCAGAGTAGACCACTCGGCCCAGCACGTCTGGATTGACCGGAGCCTGCTCATGCAGACCATCGCTACCGCGCCGGCCACCTTCATCTGGCGCGCCCGCAACCCGCAGCGAGATGTGGTCATTGGCGGCAATTTTATCACCTTTGGCCCCAACGGCGGCATGGTGTATGCCTCCAGCCTGGAGCGAGGCCGGCGCGTCGGCACAACCGAGGATTACGAAAATTTTGTCAAACTCTCCCAGATGTGCAATGTGCTGCACTTTGGCTGCTGGGGGCAGGTGGAACCGCAGGAAGTGCCGGCCTCTGTCCGCCATTTGCGGCGGCTGTACGCCGGCTTTACCCTCACCGACAAGGCGGTGATGGAAGCGGCGCACGGGCGTGAAATCACCACCGATATCATCAACATGGCCGCCCTGGTTTTTGGCGGGCTGCCGGATGACCCCATCATCGGCGATGTGATTAATGTTAACAGCCCGCTACGCTTTGACGGTCGCATGCTGGGCGGGCTTATCACCCTGGCCCGCGCCGGGCAAGCCACCTTTATCACCCCCTTCATCCTGGCCGGGGCGATGAGTCCCATCACCCTGGCGGCGGCCCTGGCCCAGCAAAACGCCGAGGTTCTGGCCGGGGTCGCCCTGACCCAACTGGTGCGGCCCGGCGCGCCGGTCATTTACGGCGGCTTCACCACCAACGTGGATATGAAAAGCGGCAGCCCGGCCTTTGGCACCCCGGAAAGCGCCTGGGCGCACCTCGTCGGGGCGCAACTGGCCCGGCGCTATCACCTACCCTATCGCGCCAGCGGCAGCTTGACTACCGCCAAACTCCCCGATGCCCAGGCCGCCTATGAAACTTTGTGGACGCTCTGGCCGACCATCCTGGCCCACAGCAATTTGATCATGCACGCCGTCGGCTGGCTGGAGGGTGGGCTGACCGCTTCCTTTGAAAAGTTCATCATTGACGCCGAAAACCTGGCCATGTTCTATCACTTTTTGGACGGCTTCAAAATTGATGACGACACCCTGGCCCTGGATATGATTGCCAAAGTCGGCCCCGACGGGCATCACTTTGGCACGCCGCACACCCAGGCTCGCTATAGCACGGAATTTTTCCAGGCCGCCCTCAGCGACCGCCAGCCCTTTGATACCTGGCGCGAAAACGGCGCGTTAGATGCCATGCAGCGGGCCGCTCAACTCTACCGGGAACTGCTGGCCCAGTACGAGCCGCC
>CAZDMM010000138.1:0-12447 GCA_964505845.1 uncultured Caldilineaceae bacterium | reverse complement strand
AAAAGTTTGACCCTCTTGCGCCACTATCACATTCACCGGCGCATCGGTGGGGTATTGGCTGTGCTGGAATTTGAGCGTATCTTCCAGGATTTTTTCCAAGTCTTTATCAGAGTAGGTGGGGTCATAATGGAACAAGACCAGGTTTTTAACATGGGCTTCCTGGGCCATCTCGACCCCTACCAGGGCCGAGCTGTGGCCCCAGTCCTCTTTTTCATCTGATTCTTGCAGGGTGAACTGCGAGTCAAAGATGAGCACATCGGCGTCGGCAAAAAAGTTGATGTGGGGCCGCAGGTCGTCGCCGGCCGGATAAGAGGCGTCGCTGGCGTAAACAAAAATCTTATCTCCCTTCTCAAAGCGGAAGGAGAAAGACTCGCCGGGATGATGGTTACGCATCAACCGGATGGTCAAATCGCCAAACTCCAGGCTTTCTTGCGGTTTTAGCCGGATAAAATTTAGCTCGGCCTGCATGTATTCCAGCGGCACCGGAAAGCTGATGGCTTCTTGCTGCCGCCGCAGGGCCGTTTCCAGATCATGCACGCTGTAGATATTAAGCTTGTTGCCGGGGACAAAGGCCGGCCGAAAGAAAGGAAAACCCTGGATATGATCCCAGTGGGGGTGGCTAAAAAAGAGGTGAATGACCCCCTGGCCCTGCCCGCACGGCCCTTTCATCAGCTCCAGCCCCAATTGGCGGATGCCGGAGCCGGCGTCAATGATAAAAATTTCCTCACCGGTTTGGATTTCTATGCAGGGGGTATTGCCGCTGGCGGTACCGGCGCTCAGGGGTGGTAGTTTGTCCAGGTAGGCTCGCACAACCTGGCGGCGCTTAACCTGGCTTTTGGCAGCGGCTAAATTAATAGATTGACCTGAAGCCTCATGGAGAGCCTGCGGGTTTTCCAGAATGGCCGCAAGAAGTTCCTCCCTGAACTCACCAGGCTCAATTTGCGAGATACCCAGCAAAGCCCCGATGATCTTCTCCCTAATCTCATCGGGCCGGGTAGGCGAGGGGATCGAGCCTCGTGCTCCCCAAATTTTTATCTTCATAGCCCTTCCCTAAAAGCGTCTTCTAAATATTCCCCCCATTATAACGGTTTTTTTATGGAAATGCTATAGTCATTTTGGTTAGAATTACCCCAAAATTTAGGAGGGAGAGAATGGAGATTGGTCATTAGAGATTGGAGATTGATAATTGCAATTACTATTTACCAATTACCTTCCGCGCCAGGCGGCCTCAATCTCCCGGTTGGTGGCGACGTTTTCAAAAAAGTGACGGCGCAGCCGCTCATCACCGATGGCCTGGGCGCGCTGGTGGAGCAGGGTATGGGCTTCATTTAAGATAGCGCGGGCGGTATCGCTGTAGCCCAGGGCGTTGAGCACGCGGTAGGCGGAAAGATAGATGATCCAGGGATCCCAAAACTGTTGGGCTTTGCCGGCCAAAATCCACTCGCTGACGGCGCTGATGTAGCCCTGCGCCGCCGCCCGATTTTGGCGGGCCAGCTCAATCCGGGCCAGGCCGGCCTGGTCAAAAATCTCCAGGGTGGTGGCCCCAATTTCCCGGTGAATGGCCAGAGCGGCTTCGTAGTTGGCGCGGGCTTCATCCTGATTACCCAGCAGTTCGTGGTTGAGGCCCAGGCCGCTCAGGGCATAAGCCTCATTTTCCCGGTCGCTGACCGATTGGGAAATATCCAGGGCTTCCAGGCAGTAGCGCAGCCCGGAGTGGCAGCGGTTTTGATCATAGGCCAGCCAGCCCAGGTGACTCAGCGCCATAGCTTCATTGTAGCGATCACCGGTGCGGCGGCGTTTTTCCAGGGTGGCTTGATAGTGCTTTTCGGCCAAATCGTAGTCGCCCAACCGCTGGTAAATCCAGCCCAATATCAAATCGCTCAGGGCGTCGTTCTCATAATCTTGGGTATAGCCGGTCATTGACTGAGCAGCCCGGATATATTCCAGGGCGGCGTCATACTGCCCCAGGCGATAGCTGGCCCGGCCCAGGTGCAGCAGGCTGACCGTTTTGGTGGCCGGGTCTTCGATAATTTTGAGGGCTTCCAGGGCCTGGTTGGCCCACTGCTGCACGGCCGGGTAATCACAGCGCCGCCAGGCTGCCCGCGCCAGCAGGTTGGAGCTCTGGGCTTCTAGCCGCCGGTTGCCGGAACGGCGGGCCATGCGCAGCCCTACCGTGGCTGCTTCTGCCGAAGCCTGGTACTCGCTGATCTTGTCAAAATAAGCGGCCCGCAGATTGTGGGTTATGGCCAGGCGCGCCTCATCTTCAAGCAGTTCGGCCAGGGTTTGCATAAGGGTAAGGTGGGTAGCCTGCTGCTCCCGCTCGCCCAGGCGATCCAGCACCTTTTCCTGCCCGGCCAACAAGTCCCACCGCTTCGCGTAATCACCGTTTTCTAAAAGAGCCAGGGCGCGGCTGTATAACTCTTTAGCTTCTTGATTGGCGTAAGCGTGATAGGCTGCTTCGGCGGCCAGGGTGAGATATTTTAGGGCGCGGGTTTTGTCGCCGCTGGTTTCAAAATGGTAAGCCAGCAGCAGGGGCAAATCGTCGGGAGCCTCGGTTTGGGCCGGCCCGGCCGCCAGCGCCGGAGCGTACAGCGTTTCCAGCGCCTCGCCGATCTGCTGGTGCAGTTGCCGCCGGTCGGAGCGAAGCAGACTGTTGTAAACCGACTCCTGGGTGAAGACATGCTTGAAAGCGTACTCCAACTCCTGCTCGCTGTTTTGAGGGATGATGAGATCATATTTTTCTAAATTTTGGAGATATTCGATGAGTTTGGTCATGGCTTATTTCTTACATGGTTCTATAACAAACTACAAAAAACCCGGTAATTCCCACACAGTGTGGATTTAGTTTGCTCAGAGGTTACCGGGTCACAGACCCGGCGAGAGCATACACCCACATCAAGGGGAGATGCTCAAAAAATCTACCTGGACGTATCGGCCTACTCCCGGCTCACCACCTGGGCCAGCAGGCGGTAGGGAAAGTTCCGGCCAATAACGGAGGCCACCTGCAGGGTGCGTTTGCTCTCCGGGTCCAGCCGGTCAATGCGAGCCATGATGACGCCTTGCAGGGTATCGGGCAGGCTCACTTCCTCCAACTCGGCCCCGGCTTGCCAGCGCAAACCTCCGGCGGAGCGCACCAGCCGGCCGCTGTCAATCAGTGAGCGGATCACTTCTTCGATGTAAAAGGGGTTGCCTTCGGCTTTGTTCAAGATAAGCTGGCGAATTTTAGCCGGCAGGTCGCTGAGGCCCAGCAAATTGTCCAGCAGTTGGCTGCTTTCCTCGGCGGAAAGCGGGGCCAACTCGATGACCTGGTGGGCCTGGCCCAGGCGCTTTTGCAGCCGCTGGTGAAAGGCCCACATCCGGCCATCGCGCACCGGACGATAAATCAGCGCCAGCACCAGCGGGCACTGCCGGGTTAGCGGCAGCAGCGATTCTAACAAGGCCAGGCTGGACGGGTCGCCCCAATGCAGGTCATCCCACACCAGCGCCAGTGGTTGTTCTTTGGCCCGGGCCAGCAGCAACTGCTGCACGGCCTGGAAGAGGCGTTGATGCAGCATTTCACCTTCCAGATATTTGAGGGGTCGGGCCGACTCCTCATCTAGCGGCGCATCCAGTAGATAGGCCAGCAAAGGATAAAGCGATTCGGCCTGGGCCGGCGCCAGGCGGCTTACCTCATGGCGCAGCGTCTCACCTGCTTCCAGGGGAGGCGCATCGGGCGCAATCCGCAGCAGGTGACGCAGCACGGCGCGGGCTACCAGGTAGCTGGCGTTCTCACCGTAAGAGAGGGCATGCCCTTCGGCCCAGGTGATTTGAGAGGTGGCTCCAAAGTATTTCTCCAACTCCAGCATCAGGCGCGATTTGCCCAGGCCGGCGTCGCCGATGATTGACAGGACGCCGCCTTGCCCGTTTTCAAAATAGAGCAGGGCTTTAGACCGCTCAAATTCAGCCTGGCGGCCCACCATGGGCGAGTACAAGCCCTCGATGCCGCGCACCTGGCCGCCCCCGGCTTTGGCCCGCTCTACCCGGTACACCTGCACCGGCTTCTCTTTGCCCTTGACCCGCACCGGCGGGCGCGTTTCAAAGTGGAACAACGGCGCGGTGAGGCGGTAGGTGTCTTCACCCACCAAAATCTCCCCGGCTTCGCTCAAATCTTCCAGCCGCGCCGCCAGGTTAACCGTGTCGCCCATCACGCTGTAATCCTGGCGCTGGCGGGTGCCGATGCCGCCGGCAATGACCAGTCCGGTGTTGATGCCAAAATGGAGTTTGAGCGGTTTGGGGATCAGGGCGGCGTGCTCGGCGTTAAAGGCTTCCAGGGCCGCCATCATATCCAGGGCGGCCCGCAAGGCCCGCTCCGGGTCGTTTTCGTGAGCGGCCGGCGCACCAAAGAGGGCCATAATTTCATCGCCAATGAATTTGTCAATGTGGCCGCCGTACCGGTCAATCACCGCGCCCAGCCGCTCAAAGCAGGCGTTGATCATACTGCGCACTTCTTCGGGATCCAGCTTTTCGCTCATGGCGGTAAAGCCGGAGATATCGGCAAACATGACGGTGACTTGTTTGCGTTCGCCTTTGAGAGCCAGCGGGCGTTCTAATTGGGCCAGTTGTTGGCGCAAAGCAGCCAGACAGGTTTCGACTACCGGCTCGCCCAGGGTGGTACGCTGGGCTTCCAGGGTAAGCATGGATCGTTCGATCTCTTGACGGTCAGTCATGATTTGCACCTGTAAGTTTCATAACGCTTCTGTTCCCATTTTAACACAATTTGCGACCAGGAAAAGAGTATTTTTGGGGGATGACGCGGGTACTGGCAGAAAAAATGGAGATTAGAGATTGGTAATTCTTAATCTCCAATCTCCAATTCCTCAGCTCACCGCACCCTCGGATTGAAGCTGCAATACCTCGCGGGTTTTGGGCAGAAAGAGGGCTAACCAAGCGCCTGCTATGCCCACCCCTGTGCCGATTTGAATGGCCGGGGTCAGGCCCCACTGGTCGGCCAGCAGCCCGATAATCCAGGCGGCGATGGCGCCCATGCCAAACAAATAGCCCAACGTTACCCCGGAAGCAAAAGCCTGGCGACCCGGCAAAAGGGCCTGGGCAATTACCAACAAGGTGCTGTGCGATGCGCCCAGCAGGCTGCCGCTGAGCATGATCGGCACAAAGGCCAGCCAGCCGCTTTGCAGGGGCAAAAAGTAGATAGGCAGCGAGCCGAACAGCAGGGTTACAAAGACCAGTTGGCGGCGGCCCCACCGGTCGGCCAGCCCCCCGCCGATGACGCCGGTGACGCCGGAGACAATCCAATAGGCGGCTATTAACATGCCCTGCTCGGTGGAACTCCAGCCCCGGTCTTGAAACATCTTGGGGATAAAATTGACCGTGCCTAAAAAAGCCCAGGCGCGGGCGGCGGTGATGAGGGCCAGGATAGCCAGCGCTCCCCAGCGCACCCGCTCGGCGGTGGGGGCGGCGACCCCCTTAGCCTCAGTTTTAGCCGGGTGGGCGGTGGTGTGACGCATGGCAAAAGCCATAAAAATAATAAAGGGGCTGGCGGCTATAGCAAGAATGTAAAAGCCGAGCGGCCCTACGTGGTCGAGCAGAAAGCCGGCCAGCACCGGCCCCGCTGCCAGCCCGCCTTGCCCAAAGAGGAAGAATATCCCCGTGCCCATAGCCGCCAGGCTGACCACTGCGGTGGTGGAATGCATGGTAGCCATTGGGTGGAAGGCCCCGGAACCCAGCGCGGCCAGGCTAAAAAAGAGCACAAACAGGGCAAAACTATGGCTGGTTTGGGCTATCCAAATGGAGCACATCAAAAAGCCGATGGTCCAGGCCACGCTGCCCGGCCCCAGCCAACGCGTGCCCACCTTGTCGGCCAGCCAGCCGAAGAGCGGTTGGGTGATGGCCGCCAGCAGTGAGTAGGCGCTCAGGGCCAGGCCGATTTGAGCCGTGGTCAGCGCCAGCGGTACGCTTAAATAAGTGACCAGGATGGTCCCCATGCTGTTGAAAACGTCAATAATCAGGTGTCCAAAGGTGACGGCGACAAAAACCTTGTTGCGAAATAGCAGCATTGTTAGCCTCTCGACAGGGATGCGGGCATTATACTCGACTTTGGGGCCGGGATACAAGCGGCCCTGACTCTTAAAAGAGTTGGCGTAACCGCTCAAGGTGAGGTAAGATAGGGGCGATTTATACTGCAAGGGCGCTTTGCGGTAGGCCAATTTGCGATTTAAGATTGGCGATTTGGATTATTTATGATGAACCGTTGACAAGGAGGTTGACGCTATGACTTACCCCATCAAACGGATGGCGGTTATCGGGGCGGGGACGATGGGGGCGGCCATTGCCGCCCTGGCCGCCAACGCCGGCATCCCCGTAACCCTGTTGGATGTGCCCCCCACCAGCCTGACCCCGGACGAAGCCCAGCAGGGCTTGAGCCTGGACAGCCCGGCGGTACGCAATCGCCTGGTGCGGGCCGGCTTTGAGCGCATGCGCCAGGCCAAACCCCCTAACCTGACCGGCCCGGAGGCCGAAGCCCTGATCAGCCTGGGCAATACCGCCGACGATTTTGAGCAGTTAGCCCAGGCCGATTGGATTATCGAGGCCATTATCGAGAAATTGGAACCCAAGCAAGCCTTGATGACCCGCCTGGAGGCGGTGCGCAAACCCGGTAGCCTGGTGAGCAGCAACACCTCCGGCCTGCCGATTGCCTCCATTGCCGCCGGCCGCAGCGACGACTTCAAACGCCACTTTTGCGGTACCCACTTTTTTAACCCGCCCCGCTACATGAAGCTGCTGGAGGTGATCCCCACCGCCGAGACCGACCCGGCCGCCGTCCAAACCCTGGCTACGTTTGCGGCGGAGGTGTTGGGCAAAGGCATTGTGCGGTGCAAAGACACGCCCAATTTCATCGGCAACCGGCTTTTTACGCTGGACATTTTTTTTGCGGTGCATCACGCCTTGAGCCAGGGGTACAGCGTGGCCGAAGTAGACCTTTTGACCGGCCCCCTGATGGGGCGGCCCAAAACCGCCACCTTTCGCCTGGTGGATTTGATCGGCCTGGATATTATGGTGTACGTGGCTCAAAATCTGTATGACCTGATCCCCGGCGATTCTTACCGGGAGGTGCTGCGCTCACCCCAGGTAGAGCGGGTTTTTGGGGAACTCATGCGGCGAGGCTGGCTGGGCAATAAAACTAAACAGGGTTTTTACCGGGCAAGCCAGGACGCCCAGGGGCAGCGCCTCTTTATGACCCTTGACCCCGCCACTTTTGAATACGAGCTGCCCCCGTCGCCCCGCGTTGAGGCGGTGGAGGCGGTGCAAAACCTGAGCGATTTAGGCCAGCGGCTGCGGGTCTTGCTGTCCGAGGAGTGGCGCAAGGATCGAGGCGCGCAGTTTGTGTGGGATTTGCTGAGCTACAACCTGTCTTACGCCGCCGCCTGCGCTCAGGAGATTGCGCATGATTTAAAGAGCATTGACGACGCCATGCGTTGGGGCTTTAACCACGAGGCCGGCCCCTTTGAACTGTGGGATAAGCTGGGTGTGGCCGAAACTGCCGCCCGCATGGAAGCGAGCGGCTGTGCTGTAGCCCCGTGGGTTCAAGAGATGCTGGCCGCCGGCTGCCCCACCTTTTATCAGCGGGCCGGCGACCAGGTTACAGGTTATTATGATTGGAACCGGCGGGATGTTATTTTACTCTAAAATCCACGTCCAAATCCAGCTTGCCGTTGGTATAAATCTCAACCCGGTAAACGCCCAGGGGCCATTTAGCTCCGGGGGGCGGCTGCAAGGTGAGGTCAAGGTTGCGCGAGCCGGAAGCTTTTAGGGTGAAGGGCTGAATAATCAAGGTGTTGCAAGGTTCTGCCCCGCCCACATCCTGCACAAACCAATGGGCGGTAAATTCGGTATTATCCGGCGCACCGGCGATGGCGACCACGGCGTGAAAAGTGTCGCCGGGTGAAAATTCTCGGCCTGGGTTGACCGGCTCAAAATTATCGCCGCTGGTATCTTTGGCCATGGTGATGCTTTTTACCAGGCCGGAGGGCTGGTAATTGGGCTTGGGAAGGGGTGGACAACTGCCGACCGGGGCAGGGGTCGGGATGACGATTGCGGGGGTGGGGGTTCCTTCACCCACCACCGAGAAGTGCAGCGTCCGCGCTAGGGCGTTATTCACATAAATCTCTACCTGGTAGGTACCGGCGGGAAAGCCCTGGCTGCCGGCGGTAAAGGTAAAATCAATATTTTGCGAGCCTTCTACCTCGGTTTCGGTCTCGCCGATTTGGGTATTCGGCGGGGCGGCCTCACCGACATCCAGCACGGTCCAGACGGCCTTGAGCTTGGTGCCGGCCGGAGCCTCGGCCAGCGTGACCACTGTATGCACTACATCTTGACCGGCGGGAAAAGTATCGGTGACTCCCAGGGGGTAAGAGGTGAGCGCCGTGACCTTGACGGCGGTTACGGCGTCGGCAATAACCTGGCTTGAGCCGGCTGCCGGCGTTTTGGCCGGGGCTGCGGTGGCGGCGGCTTCTTTGGGCGTGGGGGCGGCGGTGGGTTCTTCAACCGTAGCGGTAGGTTTAGAGGTGGCGGTCGGCGCAGGAGTGGCGGTGGCTTCTTGAGGGGTGGGGGTGGCGCTGGGTTCGGAGGTGGCGGCGGCGGCCGGGGCGGCGACGGTAAAATTGAGGGTGCGGTCGAGTTTGCCGTTTAAGTAGAGGTCAACTTTATAAGCGCCGGGCGGCCAGGCTGCTCCGCTGGGGGTTAAGGCAAAGTCAATATTGCGCGAGCCTTCAACCGTCAGCTCTGTTTCATCAATGGTGGTGTTAGGCGCGGCGGCGCTGCCCAGGTCTACCGCCGTCCAGACCGCTTTGACTTTGGTATCGCCGGGCGCATTGGAGATGGTAACCACGGCGTGAAAGGCGGGCTGATCCGAGGGGTAGGAGTCGGTCACGCCGACCGGCTCATAATTATCCCCTTGAGTATCTCTGGCCATAACTGCGTTGGTAATGGCGGCGCTGCTAACGGAAAACTGGCAGGCCAGAACCGGCATAAGCAGCAGCGCCAAGTACAATAGCTTTATCCTGCGGAAAACCACTAAGCTGACGACCATTTTACCCCCTTTGTATGTTCATCAAGCTGCTCCACGCTTTGCCCCTCCACTTTCTCAGCAGCCGTCCAGAAATAACTTTTCACTTCAATTAGCGTGATTGGTAATTGGTTATTGGTAATTACCAATCACTAATTACCAACAACCCCTTTAAAACCGAAAAGTTAATATGGACAACTTCTAATTATACTCACCCCTGAGCGTAAGCATAACCTGAACTTTTAAGATTTTGATTTCCTCTCTTCGTTATTAAAGATTAAAGAGCAGAATTTTCAGAATTAAAGGCTGATTGACTGACAGATTTTACATTGCTCACGGATAAACACGGACAACACAGATTTTTTATCAAATTCTTTTCCAGAAATCCGTGTTTATCCGTGAAAATCCGTGAGCTATTCCCTCTTCATGGCTCGAAGGTTAAATTTGTCAGTCAACCAGGAATTAAAGGATAAAGAATCCTTTCATTCTGCCGATTCTGCTCTAAACCTGCCATTTCTAATACCCACCGCGTAACTCCTGTGATTGAGGATTATCTTCTTGTAGCCGGCCGAATTCGCCGGAATCTGGCTTTTGCCAATTTTTTAGAGCAGGTTGGCAATGATACATAACCACACTGGAACCTGCTCTGATGGATTGCCAAATCCGGCGAAAGAACGGCAGGCTTGCTAATCCGCTTTTAGTAAATGACCGTCTATTTTCACGGCAATTTTGGCTTAAATCGAAGCCGCATGGCCGGCTACCCCTGATTAGACCGCAGAGGTATGCTGCGCGAAAACCTCTGCCGTCTAGCTTTTTAGCTCTGTACCCTGAGATTCAACCTCCAAACTTTCAGGCATCGTTTTTTACCGGGTTCTATCTTTTGCAATTCAAACCCCAGCACTTCATAGAATTGATTGACAGCCAATTCTTCTGGGCATTTGAGCAGGATGCAACCCTGGTTAAGCTCCCTGGCCTCTCCAGTCAGCGCCTCAACAGCCATTTCAAAATTTGAATCTCATGCTGCATCGTCTACCGTTTCCAGCGAAGCATGCAGCCGGTTAAGTAGTTCGTCGGCAGTTGAAATTTGCTGTTTCTGGTAGGTATCGGCCTCGGCATAACGCTCAACCAGGGCCACGGCCTTGGCCAGGCGTTCTTCATTCCAGCCGGCCTGGGCCTGGCTCAAGCGGCCGTTGTCCACCAGGATTTCAACCTGGCGTTACACATCCAGATTGCGCACATGCTTGGCGTGGGTCTGGATAAACTTTTTGCGGGGGGGCACGGCGGCGCCCATGAGCATATCAAAGGTTTTATCGGCGGCAGCGGCGTCTTCAACCGTGACCTGCAGGATGGTGCGCACTTCTGGATTCATGGTGGTATCCCACAACTGCTGCGGGTTCATCTCGCCCAAACCTTTGTAGCGCTGCAGGTTAACCGAGCCGACGTCGCCGTTGAGTTTCTGCAAATAGGCGTCCTTTTCATCGTCGCTGTAAACGTAAACCGTTTCTTTTTTGTGCTTAATCTGGTATAGGGGCGGCTGGGCAATGTACAGATGGCCGTGCTCAATCAATTCGGTCATGTAGCGGAAGAAGAAGGTTAGCAGCAGGGTGCGGATGTGCGCCCCGTCCACGTCGGCGTCGGTCATAATGATAACCCGGCCATAGCGCAGCCCTTCGATGTTGAAATCATCGCCCACGCCGGTGCCCAGGGCGGTGATGAGGGCTTTGACCTCGTTGTTGCCCAGGATTTTATCCAGCCTGGCCCGCTCGGTGTTTAAAATTTTACCTCGCAGCGGCAAAATAGCCTGAAAGCGGCGGTCGCGCCCCTGTTTGGCGCTGCCGCCGGCGCTGTCGCCCTCAACGATGTACAACTCGGCGCTGTCCGGATCGCGGTTAGAGCAGTCGGCCAGCTTGCCGGGCAGGGTGGTGCTTTCCAGGGCGCTTTTGCGCAGCACCAGTTCGCGCGCTTTTTTGGCTGCATCGCGGGCGCGGGAAGAGGTGAGACATTTATCCACAATGGCGCGAGCCTGGCGTGGATTCTCCTCCAAAAAGGTCGAAAAGGCCTCGCCCGCCACCGATTCCACAATGGTTTTGACCTCGGCGTTCATCAACTTCACCTTGGTCTGGCTTTCAAACTGCGGGTCGGGGTGTTTAATGGAAACAATGGCGGTCAGGCCCTCGCGGGTATCTTCGCCGGTAAAATTGGTATCATTCTCTTTGAGCAAGCCGTTCTTGCGGGCGTAATCGTTGATGGTGCGGGTCAGCGCCCCGCGCAAGCCGGTCAGGTGGGTGCCGCCGTCGGGGGTAAGGATGGTGTTGGCAAAAGCGTAAACGCTCTCGGTATAGGCGTCGGTGTATTGGATAGCCAGCTCCACCCCGATGTGGTCAACCTCTTTCTCTACAAAAACCGGCTCGTGCAGCGCCTCCCGGTTGCGGTTGAGGTAACGCACAAAAGAGGTTACGCCACCTTCAAAATAAAAGGAGTATTCTCTTTCCTGGTCGGCCCGTTTATCTTTAAAGCTGATGCGGATACCCCTGGTCACAAAAGCCATCTCCCGGAAGCGGGTCAGCAGAGTGTTCCACTGGTAGCTTTCGCCGTCTTTGAAGATGTCGGGATCATAGCGAAAGGTGATTTTGGTGCCGGTTTCCCGGCTTGAGTCGGCCGGCGCGTCGGCTATTTTGGTAACGGGAGTGACCGGCACGCCCCGCTCATAGCGCTGCCGCCACACCCCGCCATCGCGGGTCACTTCGGCCTCCAGCCACTCGCTCAGGGCGTTTACCGCCGAAACCCCTACACCGTGCAGCCCGCCCGAAACCTTATAGCTGTCGCGGTCAAACTTACCGCCAGCGTGCAGGGTAGTCATCACCAGTTGCAGGCTAGACATTTTTTTCTGTGGATGCTCGGCCACCGGGATGCCGCGCCCGTTATCTATCACCGAGACGCTCTGATCGGGGTTGATGACAACTTGAATGTGATCGCAAAAGCCGGCCAAAGCCTCATCAATGGAGTTATCTACCACCTCGTAGACCAGGTGATGCAAAGCCTTCACGTCGGTGCCGCCGACATACATGCCGGGCCGGCGGCGCACCGCCTCTAACCCCTCTAAAACGGTGATGCTTTCAGCCGTGTATTGTTCTGCGCCATTCTTTGCCATGGGATTTTACGCCTCCGCGTGTGGTTGTTGACAGGTCCAGATGCAAGCCTGGATAGAATAAAAGGAAACGTGGTGAATGGCACACCTTACCTCCACCCACCACGTGGTTTAATTAGTCTGACACTTTATTATACCATAAAGCGTGTTACTTCTCAAATTTGGTCAAGGGGGTCTATTGGACAAAAATACTATATCTTGGTAAGAATAGGAAAATTTGCTCCTATATATAGGATTA
>CAZDMM010000137.1:0-12453 GCA_964505845.1 uncultured Caldilineaceae bacterium | reverse complement strand
CCTATGAGGATGTGATTGAGGATGACGGTGTCAGCGAGGGCGCGTATCCCATCCGCTGCACCGTCTTTGTTGAGGATGACGAGCTGACCGCCGATTTTACCGGCTCCGCGCCACAGTGCGTCGGCCCGATGAACGCCACCTACGCTGTGACCGGCTCGGCGGTGTTCAATGCCCTGCTGCACTTAACTGACCCGACCATTCCCCGCAACGAAGGCTGCTACCGGCCCATCAACATTGTGGCCCCGCCCGGCACGATTGTGAACTGCAAATACCCGGCGGCCCTGGTCGGCGGCAACACCGAGGTCAGCCCGCGCATCACCGACATCATTTTTGGGGCGTTGTCCGAGGCTATCCCCGACCGGGTACCGGCCTCGCTGGGCGGCACGTCGTGCTGTTTCTTGTTTGGCGGCATGCACCCGGAGACCGGCCAGCTTTACTCTCACTTTCATTTTGAGGGCATCGGCTGGGGTGGGCGGCCGCGCAAGGACGGCAACAGCCAGCTTATCGTCATTAACGGCAACTGTCGCAACACGCCGGTGGAAATCTTTGAGAACCGCTACCCCCTGAGCATCGAAACTTACCGGCTGCTGGAAGACTCCGGCGGGCCGGGCAAAAACCGAGGCGGCCTGGGCATCGAGCGCATCTTTACCATTCAATGCCCGGAAGTGACCGTCAGCGCCCTGTTCAACCGCATGCTGGTGGCCCCGTTTGGTCTGCACGGCGGCAAAACGGGTCAACCCAGCGGCATTTACGTGCGCCGGGCCGGTCGCAAAAAATGGCAAACCTTCAAACAAGCCTTTGGCGTGGCCTCGCCCTCCAAGTTTTCCGGCATTATTTTACGCCAGGGCGACCAGGTCAAAATCATTGCGCCGGGCGGCGGCGGCTGGGGCGACCCGCTGGCGCGCGAGCCGGAGCGGGTGCTGCAAGACGTGGTCGAGGGCTTTGTCACCCCGGCGGCGGCGCTGCGGGAGTATGGGCTGGAGATTGTGGAACAGCAGCCGGGGGAGTTTGTGGTTGCGAGTGCGGTGGAACGAAGTAAGTAGGAGTTTCAGCGTCGTGGAAATTCAACACATGGCTGATCTAAAACGTAAAACGTAATGTCTTTGGGTGTAAATCCTTACGTTTTACGTTTTACGCTTTACCGTAAACCTGACTTTTGGTTTCTCTTAAAACCTGACCAATAAAACGAGGCAACATGGGCGAATGGGTAGAACGTGACCCTGGTTATTTATCATTTGATGTGCATAACTGCACCTACTGCGGCAAGCTGATTCCGCGCCACATCTGGTTTGAGGAAGTTGAGGGCCGGCGCGAGCCGTTCTGTAATCCCGATTGCCATAAACGCTATACCCAGCGGCGGCAGCAGCCGGTTGGGGCGCAGGCAACTAAAGCTTAGACGGGGAGGATGGTCATGAACAACAGAACACTCGATCGCGCGTCGCTGCGCCTGTCGGCCACGCTGTCGCTCGTCGGACAACTCTTGTACATTGTGATCACCCTGTTCCACACCGGTGGGGACGCCAACAACCACCCCACCATCTTCGCCGCGTACGCCGGCAGCGGAAGCTGGACGGCCGTGCATCTTGCCCAGTTCGCGGCCATGACGATCTTGCTCGCCGGGCTGTTCGCCTTGTTCTTCGCCCTGGATGTTCAGGCCGGAACGGCGAGATGGGCGGGGCGATTCGGCGCCGCTTCAGTGGTGGCCGCGCTGGCGCTGTACGGCGCCCTCCAGGCGGTAGACGGGGTTGCCAACAAACTGGTTGATGTCGCCTGGGCGAGCGCCCCGGACGCCGAGAAGGCGGCGCGCTTCGCGAGCGCTGAGGCAGTCCGCTGGATCGAGTGGGGGATGAGGAGTTACCAGGCCTTCACGCTGGGCCTCGCTTTGCTTCTGTTCGCGGTCGCGGTCGGGCAGACGGCTCGGATCCCTCGGCCGATAGCCTACCTGATGGGGCTGTCCGGCCTCACCTACCTGGTGCAAGGCTGGGTGGCCGGCTCCGAGGGATTCTCGCAAACGATGTCGTTCGCAATCGTGCTGGCCGAGGTCCTCGGCGTGGCGTGGATGATCTGGCTGGTTGTCATCGCCTGGCGGATGCAGAATTTGGAGGCCCCGTCGCCTGGCCGGTGAAAGCGTGGGCTGCCCGACGCCATCTGCGGGGTTTCCGCCGTGATCGTGTATCAGGTCACATTCGTCAGGACGTGGTAGTGATTCCCATCGTCGCCGAACAACGGTACGTCGTCTCGATGTTCGGCTGTGGACCAAATTAATAAGGAGAATTCCCAATGCCAAAACAACAAATTTCAACCCAAAAAGGGGCTGCGCCGGGGGGAGCTTACTCCCAGGGACTCAAGGCCGGCGACTTTGTGTTTGTCTCTGGCCAGGGGCCGCTTGACCCCAACACCGGCAAATTTGTGGGCGATCAGATCGAGGAGCAGGTGGCCCAAACCTTGAAGAACGTGCAGGCCATCTTGGAGGCGGCCGGAGCCAGCATGGCCGATGTGGTCAAAGTGAGCGCCCACCTTAGTGATTTGGCCCTGTTTGACCGCTACAACAAAGTCTACGCCACCTTCTTCCCCGACCCCAAACCCACCCGCACCACCGTCGGCAGCCAACTCCCGCCGGGTATGCTGGTGGAGATTGATGCGGTGGCGTACATTGGCGAGAAGTAGGAAACGTGATGCGTGGTACGTAGTGCGTGGTGCGTGAGAGCATTTACGGAACACGCACCACGCACTACGACAAAAGACTATTCAGGTCAAAATAGACTATGCCCTTCAGAGTAGGAATTGATACCGGCGGCACCTTTACCGACCTGGTCGCTTTAGACGAAAGCAGCGGCGAAATCCGCCTGGCTAAAGTTTTTTCCACGCCGGGGCGTCCCGCCGAGGCTTTGCTCAACGCCCTGGCCCAGGCTGAGATTCCGCTGGCAGAGGTCAAACAGTTGATTCACGGCACCACCGTGGCCACCAACGCCCTGCTGGAACACAAGGGGGCCAGGGTGGCCTTTGTCACCACCGCCGGGTTTGAAGATGTGCCCTTTATCCAGCGCATCCGGCGCGAGTACCATTACGATTTGATGTGGGTCAAACCGGCCCCGCTGGTGGAACGCTACCACTGCTACGGGGCGCAGGAGCGGGTGGATTATCAGGGGCAGGTGGTCACGCCGCTCGATTTGGCTTCGCTGCAAGCGGTGCTGGAGGCGGCCCAACGGGGCGAGATTGAGGCGGCGGCGGTCTGCTATCTGTTCTCATACCTCCGGCCCGACCACGAACTGCAAACCGGCGGGTATTTGCGGAAGAATTGCCCGCAGCTTCCGGTTTCGCTCTCCTCGCAGCTTTCACCCTTGTGGCGCGAGTACGAGCGGGCCAGCACCACCATCGCCGACGCCTACCTGCGGCCCTTGATGACCCGCTACATCGGCGATTTGAATGAGCAGTTGGCCGCTCACGGCCTGGCCAGCGAATGGGCGCTGATGAAATCCAACGGCGGGATGATGCCGGCCGGCGCGGTTCCCGACAACCCCATTCACACGATTATGTCCGGCCCGGCGGGCGGCATGATCGCCTGCAAATATTTTGCCGGCTTGAGCGGCCACGAGCGGGTGGTCACGCTGGATATGGGCGGTACCAGTTGCGATGTCGGCCTGCTGGCCGGCGGCGAGCAGCGCTACACCACCGAATTTGAGATCGAGTGGGGCGTGCCGATCAACGTGCCTTTGATTGACATCAAATCCATTGGCGCGGGCGGCGGCTCCATTGCCTGGCTGGATGCGGGCGGGCTGCTGCACGTTGGCCCGGAGAGTGCGGGGGCCAACCCCGGCCCCATCTGCTACAACCGGGGCGGGACGCGCCCCACCGTCACCGACGCCAACGTGGTGCTGGGCCGGGTGGCCCCGGATCGCTTTGTGGCCGGCTACGAGGCGGCGGCGCATGACCGGGCGGAAAAAGCGTTGGCGGAACTGGGGGCCAGGCTGAAGCTGTCCATGCTGGACACAGCCCTGGCAATTATTGAGATTGCCAACGCCAACATGAGCGATGCTATCAAACTGCTCACCCTGGAACGCGGCCTTGACCCGCGCGGCTTTGCCTTGATGGCCTTTGGCGGGGCCGGGCCGCTGCACGCCGCCGCCATTGCGCGGGGATTGGACATGCCCACCGTGCTGGTTCCGCCCCATCCGGGCATGGGTTCGGCCCTGGGCATGCTGGTGGCCGACCTGCGTATTGACAAAGTGACCACCTATCCGGCTACTTCAGAGCGGGTTACGCTGGCCGAATTGGAAGGGCGTTTTGAGGCGCTCCTCGCCGCCGCCCTGGCCGACCTGTCTCGTGAAGGTTATAAGGGTGAACCCCAACTTAGCGCCAGCGTCAGCATGCGCTACCTGGGCCAGAATTATGAGGAAGATATTCCGGTCAACCTGGCCGAACTGCGACAGAAGGGCCTGACAACTCTGTTTGACGGTTTTCACCGCCACCACGAGCAGCGCTACGGCTACCACATCGCCGGTGAAATTATCGAGATGGTGGCCCTGAAGGTGACGGCGGTGGGGGTGATGTCCAAACCTGAACTGAGCAGGGGACGCCAAGCGGAGGAGCGGGTCCCCAGGACACCCGGCCCAATTGGGCGCAGAGCGAGGGGTGGGAGCAGGGGAGACTCTTCTACTCCATACTCCATACTTCCTACTCCCTTTGAGGAGCGGCAGGTGTACTTTAAAGGAGCGGGTTGGCTGCCTTGTCCGATTTATCGGCGGGAGGAGCTGCCGCTGGGAGCAGCCTTGACCGGCCCGGCTATTGTGGAAGAGTTTGGCTGCACTACCCTGCTGGAGCCAGGTCAGAGGTTGCAGGTGGATGGGTCGGGGATGTTGACAATCCACATCTGATTGATTAACAGATTTAATATTGCACCGCTGAGGACGCTAAGCTCGCAGAGATTTTTATAAAATTCTCGGCGGACTCTGCACTCTCTGCGGTAAATCTATCTGGGTGGTCATGTTAATTTACTCAGTACGTTTTCAAGCGTTTTCGTGGGGATTTCTCGGCCTGCGGCCTCGAAATGACACGGCTGGTGGAGAAAAATAGATGGATAGCGTTACCCTAACCGTCATTTACAACGCCCTGGTAAACATCGCCCGCGAGATGGGCCTGACCATGATGCGCACGGCCTACTCGCCCATTTTTAACGAGGCGCTGGATTTCTCGGTGGTGATTTTTGATGACCAGGCCCGCATGCTGGCCCAGGCCGAATTTTGCCCCTCCCAAATCGGGGCGATTCGCTACACGGTGGGCTGGGCGATTGAGGAGCTGGGGGTGGAGAATTTCAAGCCGGGCGATGTCATCATCCACAATGACCCCTATCGCGGCAACGGCCACATCCCCGAACACATGGTGGTCAAACCGGTCTATGTGGATGAGGTGCTGTTTGGTTTTGTCGCCAACATCGGCCACATGGCCGAAATCGGTGGCAAAGCGCCGGGCGGGTTCGCCGCCGACGCCACCGAGGTGTACCAGGAAGGGTTGCGCCTGCCGCCGGTCAAAATTGTAGACCAGGGTCGGGAGGTGCAGGACATCTGGAAAATCATCCTCAGCAACCACCGCACCCCGCGCAATTCCTATGGCGATCTCAAAGCCATGATTGGCTCGCTCTACGTGGCCGAGCGGCGGGTGATTGAGCTGGTCAAGCAATATGGTATTGATACCATGCGCCGGGCCTGTGAAGAGTTGATGAACCTGGCCGAGCAGCGCATGCGGGCCGAGATTGCCCACATCCCCGACGGTTCCTACACCTTTGACGATTTGATGGAAGATGACGGCGTGACCGACCAGCCGCGCCGCATCCATTTAACCGTGACGGTGGCCGGCGATGAGTTAATTGCCGACTGGACCGGCACCGAAGCCCAAGCCCTGGGGCCGACCAACTGTACCTACGGCTCCACTGCCTCGGCGGTGTTCAACGCCCTGTTCCAGTTGACCGACCCGACCATCCCCAAAAATGAGGGCTGCTACCGGCCGGTGCATATCATTGCCCCGCCCGGCACCATCGTCAACGTGCAGCATCCGGGGCCGGAGGTGGCCGGCCACACCGAGGTCAACCCGCGCCTGACTTTTATGATGATTGGGGCGCTGGCTCAAGCCCTGCCTCACCGGGTCGTCGCCGCCGACGGCGGCACCTCGTGCAATTTTCTCTTTGGCGGCGTCCACCCCGATACGGGCCGTTTTTACGCCAACTATCACTTTGAGGGCGTCGGCTGGGGCGGGCGGCCCAACGGCGACGGCAACAGCGCCCAATGCGCCATCGTGGGCAACTGCCGCAACACCCCGGTAGAGGTCTTTGAGACCCGCTACCCCTGGCGCACCCTCAGCTACCGGCTGCGGCCCGATTCCGGCGGCCCCGGCCAGACTCGCGGCGGCCTGGGCACCGACCGGGTGATGGAAGTGACCGCGCCGGAGATTACCCTGAGCGTGATGATGGACCGCATGAAGGTGCAGCCGTGGGGCTTGTTCGGCGGGCAGGGGGGCGATAAGGCCGGGGTCTTTATCAAACGTCCGCCGGATGACGGATTTAAAACTTTTCAGGACGTTTTTGGCACGGTGTCGCCCACCAAATTTGCCAACATCCGGCTGCGCCAGGGCGACCAGGTTTTGCTGCGTTCTGCCGGGGGCGGGGGTTATAAAGACCCCTTGAGCCGCCCCCCCGAACAGGTGCTGGCCGACGTGCGGCGCGGGTTTGTCTCGGCGGAACAGGCGCGGGACACCTATGGGGTGGTCATCACCACCACACCCGATGGCTTGCAAATTAATGAAGCAGCAACCGCCGCCCTGCGCCAACAGATGGCCGCTCAAACCACTTCCCCCTACCCCCCTACCCCCCCGCCTCCCCTTCCCCCACCCCTCGCTCTGCGCCCAATTGGGCCGGGTGTCCTGGGGATCGCCTCCTCCTCACGCCCCGGCAGTTGGCGGGCCATCACGCCCGATTATTTGGATCATCGCATGCATCACTGCGATTTTTGCGGCAAGTGGCTGCCCAAGCAAGCCTGGTTGGATGACGCCTTTGGGCCGGGTAAGCAGTTTTGCCACAGTACATGCGCCGCGCTGTACGAGGTGTATTGGCTGCCTCGCTATGGCTAATCAACGACGCAAGGTCGTTATTTACCGCAGAGGTCGGAGAGAGCGCAAAGATTTTTTGTTAAAATCTCAGCGTCCGCGGCGCTCTCTGCGGTGCGAAAAACAAGGCTTATACAGGCAGTTGGTATTAGCAAAGGGAGTAATGAAAGGAGGAAGTATCGCTTAAACGGATGGGATGATTTTGAAAAGGGGTTCGACCGGCTGTCCACCCAGGTAGCCGGAAAAATTAGAGTATTTCCCACATAGCGTGGGTGGCTGGTATTACGGTGACGGGGCAACCCCCGGGACTGTGTATTTCCCACATAGCGTGGGTGGCTGGTGTCCAAACTCAGTTTGGACACCCAATTGCGTGGCGAAACTCAGTTTCGCAACGAGGAGTCCACGCCAAGTGGGAAGTACTGAAAAATTATAAAGAAACAATGGAGGAGGACTTTTATGACAAGTCAATATGGTTCAAAGGGTCTGTCACGGCGGGAATTGTTAAAGGCTTTAGCGGCGGGGGCCGGCCTCTCGGCGATGGGGGGATTGCTGAACGCCTGTGGCGCACAGCCGGCGGCTCCGGCCGAACCGACCAAAGCCCCAGCCGCCGCGGCCACAGAAGCGCCTGCCGCTGCTGCTACAGCGCCTGCCGTCACCAGCGGCGGAAAGACGACCATCACCTATTGGAAATCGCCCCACAGCCAGTTTGAAAAAGAGCGCATGGGCCAGGTGATTGCCGATTTTGAAAAGCTCCATCCCGACATCAAGGTTGAGCACACCATCACCACCTGGGAAACCTGGGATGAAACCTACACCGCCGGTTTTGCCAGCGGCAACCCGCCCGATGTCTCTTACATGCCCGACCAATTCTATTTTAAGTTTGCCGACAACGGCCAGTTAGCCGACCTGAGCAAGTGGGTCAATGATGCCAGCTACAAATCCGAGAAAGAGGCCTGGTTCAAAAGCCCCTGGGAACTGGGCAACTGGAAGGGCACGCAGGTGGGCATCCCCAACATCGCCACCATGTTCTTTATTTACGCCAACAAAAAATTGTTTGAGGAGGCCGGTTTGGATGTGGCCAAGCCGCCGGCCAGCTACGATGAACTGGTCAAGCAAGCTAAAGCGATGACCAAGCCCGACGGCGCGCAGTGGGGCTACGCCGCCATGACCAGTACGGTGGACCAGGGCTTTTTTGCCGGTTTTCAATATTTCCACGATGCCGGGGCCAACTTCCTCAACGAGACTCTCGATGGGCCGGGCTTTGACAACCAGGGGGGGATTGACGCCCTGACCTTCTTGAGCAGCCTCATGTGCGAGCACAAAGTCCAGCCGCCGCATGGGGCGTTCAACCGGGCCGGGAATATTGATTTGTTCAAGGGTGGCAAGGTGGCTATGCTGATGGAAGAGGTCAGCCAGCACGGCGACTTTAAGAAGCAAAACCTGGGCTTTGAGTACGACATCTTCTTGCAGCCGCCCGGACCCAAGCAGCAGTCCTCCTTTGGCAACTTTGGTTTCTTTATGATTGCCGAAGCCAGCCAGAAGAAAGACGCCGCCTGGGAGTTCATCAAATATATCACCAGCGGCCCGGTGCTGGGGGCCTGGGCCGAGCAGCACGGCTTTGCCATGATGCGCGGTGACGTGGAACTGTACAAAGACGACCCCATCTACGCCAAAGCGCAGAAGGAAATCGCGCCCAAGATTCAAGGCTTCCAAACTCACGCCAAGCTGCGCCAGGTGCTCAGCGCCATGTGGAGCGAGTTTGAAGGCTCGCTCTCGTGCAGCCGCAGCGCCGAAGAGTCCATCAAAGCCGCCGCCGAGGCCGTCAAGCAGGCGTTGGCTTAGTATAAAAGCCCCCTCCCCCTCAATGGGGGAGGGCTGGGGTGGGGGTGAGATTCGCGGGAAAGATGCTCTGTTTTTGACCAGATTCTCACCCTTACCTAATTCTTCCTTGCTAATGGGTTGTACCTGGAAAGGGTAAGCTCTATTATGCCAGCACCTATCGCACCGGCCCTGCGGCTGTCGGCGGCAGAACATAAGCGGCTGCGCCGCAGTTACTACTGGCGGCGCTATCTGACCGCCTATCTGTTCCTGCTGCCTAATTTAATCTTTTTCTTTGTCTTCCTGGTTTTGCCCTCGTGGTGGGTGCTGTATCTCAGCTTCCACGAGGGCGGCATTTTGGGCGCACCCCGCTTTGTGGGCTTTAAGAATTGGTGGCTCATCTGGCAAGACAAAGTGGCCCTGCGGACGCTTTTCAACACCGTTTATTACATGCTCATCGCCATCCCCAGCGTCTTTGTGATTTCGATGGGCCTGGCCTTGCTGCTCAAGCGGCTGCTGCGGGGCATAACCGTCATCCGGGCGGCCCTGTACTTCCCCACCCTGAGTCCGATTGTATTGGCCGCTTTGCTGTGGATCTTTGTCATCCACCCCGATTTTGGCGTTTTGAATTTTTTGCTGCGCTTGTTTGGCTTTGAAGCCGTCAACTGGCTAGGCCCCGGCACGGCCCTGCCGACTATCGCCCTGCTGGAAGTGTGGCGGGGCGTCGGCTTTTGGACCATGCTCTTTTTGGCCGCCTTGCTCAGCCTGCCCCAAGAGCTGTACGACGCCGCCAAAATTGACGGGGCCGGCAATTTGGCCCAGTTTCGCCATATCACCCTGCCGCTGCTGCGTCCCACTTTTGTGTTTGCCTTTATCATGGCCACCATCTTCAATTTTCAACTCTTCGACTCGGTCTACATCCTGACCGACGGCGGCCCGCAAAACCAAACCGCGACGGTGGTCTGGTATATCTACAAAAATACCTTTCAGTTTGACAAGCCCGGCGTCGGCGCGGCCATGAGTTTTATGATGCTCATCGTTATCCTGATCTTGACCCTGATTCAATTGGCCCTGCTGCGCCGGAAATCATGAGGCGTAAATTCAGACCCTAATGAAGTTTGACGACCAAATCTGATAATTGTAGAGGCGACCCTTGCGGTCGCCTAGGCGGGGGCAAGCCCTGCCTCTACAGGTCATTACTGATTTTGAAAATCAAGATTCAACGGTAAACCTATGGAAATTTCTCACCTGCAACAACGTTCCGCCATGTCACAAATGGCCGCGCAACAAGAAGCCCGGCGCTACTTGTGGCAGCGGCGACTCGGCTTGACGCTGGCCTACCTGGCCGTCGGGATAGCTTGCCTGGCCGCCATTTTCCCGTTCCTGTACATCATTTCTCTGTCCTTCAAACAGAGCACCTCGCTGGTCACATACCCGCCCCAGTGGATTCCCAATCCGCCCTACTATGGCAATTACACCCTGCTCTTGTTTGAAAAACCCTTTCTGCGCTGGGGACTCAACACCCTGATTGTGGCCGGCAGTATCACCATTATCAAACTTTTCTTCGACTCGCTGGCCGGCTACGCCTTTGCCAAGATGGATTTTCCTTTTAAAGAGACTCTTTTTGTCATCATTCTGGCTACCCTGATGATTCCGTTTGCCGCCACCCTCATCCCCACCTTTTTGATTGTGCGCGGTTTGAATATGCAAAATACCTATTGGGGACTCATCTTGCCGGGGCTGGCCAGCCCCATCGGCATTTTTATGATGCGCCAATTCATCGAGTCTCTGCCCAACGACCTGGAAAACGCCGCTCGCCTGGACGGGTGCAGCGAATTTTACATCTATTGGCGCATCATCTTGCCGCTCATCAAGCCGGCATTGGCGGTGTTGGGTATCTTTATTTTTATGACCCACTGGCAGGCCTTTGTCTGGCCGCTGGTCATCACCAACACCGAGGACATGCGGGTGCTGACCGTCGGCCTGGCCTCGCTCAAAGGCCAGTGGGTCACCGATTGGGGCCTGGTAGCCGCCGGCTCGGTGCTGATTATGCTGCCGATTACATTGGTCTTTATTTTCTTCCAACGTTACTTCATCGCGGCCAGCCTGGCCGGCGCATTGAAAGAGTAATGGGAGAAACGGAAGATTGGAAGGCTGGAAGGATGGATATTTACCACCTTCCAATCTTCCATCCCTCCAACCCTCCATCCTTCCCTACGAGGTCTGGTTATGGCACGAGTCGAACTGATTCAACTGATTAAACGGTACAAAGAGGTGGTGGCTGTAAACAATGTCAGCCTCACCGTGGAAGACAAGGAATTTCTGGTGTTGCTGGGGCCGTCGGGCTGCGGCAAGAGCACCATCCTCAAGATGATTGCCGGGCTGGAACCCATCAGCGAGGGCGAGATTTATATTGACGACCAACTGGTCAACTACCGCGCCCCCAAAGACCGCAACGTGGCCATGGTCTTTCAAAACTACGCCCTTTATCCGCACATGCTGGTGGATGAAAATATCGGTTTCCCCTTAAAGATGGCCGGCCAGCGCCCGGATACCATCAAAACAAAGGTGGAGCAGGTGGCCCGGACGCTGCGCCTGGAAGCTTTGTTGCAGCGATTGCCCTCGCAGCTATCCGGTGGGCAGCGGCAGCGGGTGGCCCTGGGCCGGGCGACTATTCGCAATCCGGCCGTCTTTTTGATGGACGAGCCGTTGAGCAACCTGGATGCCATTCTGCGGGTGCAGATGCGCGACGAGCTGCTGCGGCTGCATGAGCGGCTTCAAACCACCATGATTTATGTCACCCACGACCAGGTGGAAGCCATGACCATGGGCCACCGCATTGTGGTGATGAACAATGGCCTGGTGCAGCAGGTCGGCCCGCCCCAGGCCGTGTACGATTTGCCGGTGAATGAATTTGTGGCCGGTTTTTTGGGCAGCCCCCGCATCAATTTGATTCCGGGCCGCCTGGAACGGGCCAATGGAGATTGGACATTGCAGGGTAAATCCTTTAGCCTACCCCTGGGGGCCGAGATGAGCCGGCGTCTGGCCGCCACGTCGCTGCAAGCGGGCGACGAAGTCACCTTGGGGATTCGGCCTGAGGACGCCGATGTGGTCAGCGCCCAGGAGCAGCCTGACCTGCGCGGCGAAGTTCACCTCATCGAGCCGATTGGCTCAGATAAATATGTCAGCGTGCGGCTGGGTGAAGAAGAGTGCATGGTGCGCACCTCGCCCCGGTTGGCGGTGGAAAAAGGGGAAGTCATCAATTTGAAACTGGCCTGGCAGCGCGCCCACATTTTTGATAGTGAGGGGCGGAATGTGTTTGCCGAGTGATTTTAAATTAAGACGAAATGATTGCCGGAAAGGAGCAAACCATCACCTTGAGCTATCGAGGTGGAGAATATCATGATGCGCAGCCAGATACTTACGCTGCGTATTGGGAGTGTTCTAGCTATTCTAGCCGCTATTGCAACCGTTGGATCAGGCTATTTTCATCCCTCACAGGCTGAACCGAGTGATCATAAGGCCGTCTTTGCGGAGTAT
>CAZDMM010000136.1:0-12646 GCA_964505845.1 uncultured Caldilineaceae bacterium | reverse complement strand
CTAAGCTCATGACCGTTAGGCGGCGAAGAATTTTCCCTACATCACTTTGTGGTAGCACGAGTTCCGTGCTATTATGTCTTTATGATAAAGTCTTTCAAGAATACCGGAACCGAGGATATTTTCTATGGCAAAAATACCTCAGCCGCTCGCCAAACTTGTCCCCAAAATCTCTGGAAAATCGCAGCTCGAAAACTTGACCAACTCGATTCTGTGAACGCCCTGGCTGAACTACGTATTCCACCCGGTAATCGCTTGGAGGCTCTGTCTGGAGATAGAAAAGGTCAATATAGTATTCGGATCAATGACCAATATCGGATTTGTTTCGTCTGGGCTGAGACCGAACCGGACGATGTTGAAATTGTAGATTATCATTGAGTAGCGTAAAAAGAGGTAAATTTCTATGATACGGGTTCCGACGCATCGTCCGCCCACCCATCCAGGGGAAATGTTATTGGAAGAGTTTTTAACGCCAATGGGCTTGACCCAACGAGAGTTGGCGGCGGCCATTCATGTCCCTTACCAGCGGATAAATGAAATCATCAATGGTCGGCGGGGGATGACGCCGAGTACTGCCTTGCGGTTGGGTAAATTTTTTGGGATGTCAGCCGGTTTTTGGATGAATTTGCAGCTACGATGGGATTTGTATCAGACGCAACAGGCGGAAGCCCAAGAATTGGAAACAATAGAGCCATATCCTGTGGCAAGCAATTCTACCGTGCAAGGGTAAACGCCGCCTAACCAGCGGTAGGTGTGTCCTGAAAGATATCGTCTGCTTGCCGGTCCCGAAGGGAGTCCGGTCGGGGTAAGGGTCAGGCCGCCATCCCCAAGGGGCAGGCAACCAGTGCTATCGGGTGACTGATGGTGCTGAAGCGTTGTAACTCCTTGAGAAAAGGAAGCAAACAGCCCGTAACATCACGTGAATCCCTTCGACAAGCTCAGGACAGGCTTGCAGCGTCGAAATGTTAGCCCGCAAGGGAAAAAGAGGGAGTCGAGGTACTCAACGACACCGAAGGCCAGGGAGGGTCTGTCCAGAATTTTAGGAAGCTCGGCCTGGATAGCCATATCCAGGCCCCATCGCCGGATAGCCATATCCGGCGAGAGCAAGCTCGCCTAAAATTTCGGACGCACCCAGGCCAGGGAAGCGGTGAAGACCCTGAAAGAGCAGCCGCGAAGAACCGTTCGGCTGAGCTCACGACGAAGCCCTCCGGCGTAGGGAGAGCGGGACCCCACAAGGGGGCAGGTGTGTGAGGACAGGAGACGATGGAACAGGAGAGGTCTCACTCGCTCGGTTGACCACAACGACCGTAACCGATTATTGTACCCTCCTTGCTGGCCCGGCGGCGGCTAAGCTCAGGCGTTGGGCGGCTTCTGAATTAGAAAAATGAAGGTCACATGTCTGCTGACCAAATCAGGGACACAAACAAATCGTCAATAAAGCTCCGACACCCGTCAGGATTATTGCGGGCTCTTATGCGGTTCCCTATTCTGCTTTATCGCTTAAATCTCGGTTGGTTGCTTGGAAAACGATTTCTCCTGCTCGAGCATCGCGGTCGCAAATCGGGGCTTCTCAGAAAGGCTGTTATTGAAGTTGTTGATCATGATATCCGAAAAGGTTCTTATGTGGTCGCGGCAGCATGGGCCAACAAGTCAGATTGGTATAAAAACATTGAAGCAGAACCAAATGTGAATATTAGAGTTGGCACAAAGCGATTCCCCGCAGTTGCCAAGACACTATCCGCTGAGGAGGCAACTCAACATCTTAACGCATACGCAACCAAGCATCCATTCGCTTTCAGACAACTCGGCTCACTCCTAATAGGTTCAAAATCGCGCGATACAATCGAGATCATAAAGTCATTTACTGAGGCTATTCCTTTCGTAGAGTTTACTCCAGTAGGAGAGGAAGCCGCCTAACACAGCATGCACCTGACGTGTGGGATTCTGCGGCATTTTCCGACATTTTTCTCGCTTCGAGTTTTTCCTGCCCCCAAGCAGAGTCCACGCCCTCCCACACGCAGATAACGCACACCGTTAGGGCGGCTAGTGAATGACAAATACCGGACGTTTCCGGTCAAGAATGAGAGGAAATGATATGACTCTTAAGCGGATGGACAACGTCGGCATCGTAGTAGAATCCCTCGATACCGCCATCTCTTTTTTCACCGAGCTTGGCATGCAGCTCGAAGGGCGAGCCACGATCGAAGGAGAATGGGCCGGGCGCGTCACCGGACTGGGCGAGCAGCACGTCGAGATCGCCATGATGGTCACGCCCGATGGCCACAGCCGGCTCGAGATCTCGCGATTTCTCACCCCGCCTGTAGTCGCCGATCACCGGAACGCCCCTGTGAACGCTCTCGGCTACCTACGCGTCATGTTTACCGTGGACGACATCGCCGAGATGCTCGACAAGCTCCGCAAGCACGGCGCGCAGCTTGTCGGCGACGTAGTTCAGTACGAGGACTCGTATCGGCTCTGCTACATCCGCGGACCCGAAGGGCTTCTCATCGGGCTCGCCGAGCAACTTGGGTAAAGCGTTCCTGTAGCACTTGCCTTGCGGCAGGCGAACGGTCGTTGGGATACTTTCATTGGCGTATAACAGTCGGTTGTAGCAGACGGCCCGCCGCTAAACCGGAGCGTTAGGCCATAAAAAGAGCCAGCTTGAACCACACCGGCCTCAGGTCAGGGGGTGAGCGGGGGTTAATCTTTAACGCCAAGACGCGAGGACGCAAAGGCGCGAAGATTTTGGGGTCTTTTGCCTTATCTTTTGGCCAGATTTTTAATTTCCTGGCGTCTTGGCATCTTTGCGCTTTCGCGTTTAGATTTATAGTTCTTTCACCCGAGTCGTTTGCTACTATAGACGAGAGCCGCTTGGTTAAAACCCAGGCGGCTCTTTTATTGGCCTATATCGCTCTGGCGGCGCAGATTTTGTAGCTGTCTTGCCAGGGGCGCAGGCGCTCAAAGGCGGCGCTGGCGGCCAGAACATCGGCATCGGCGTAGCGTTTGCCCACAATGTGCATGCCGACCGGCAGGCCATCGTCGGTGAGACCGGCGGGGATGGAGGCGGCCGGGTGGCCGGAGTAGTTGATAAAGTAGGTCAGGCACCAGCCGATCAGCCGGTCAACTTCTTCGCCGTTGATCTGGGCCGGCCCCATCGTATTGCCGTCATCGGCGTTGTCTACGGCAGTGGCGGCCACGGTGGGCGAAACCAGCAAATCGTAATTGGCAAAGACGCCTTGAATGGCGTCGTACACCTCGGAGCGCAGCTCCTGGTCTTTCCAAAACTCTACCGCCGTCATCTGGTAGCCGTGCTCAATCCAGCGCAGATATTGGGGCGGAAAATCATCCCGGTTATCACGCAGCAAATCCACCCCAAAGGATTTGAAGGTTTCAAAAGTAGAGATATTGAGCGGCATAATCAGGCGGCACCACAAATCGCTCAACTCGCGCTGGTGGCGTTTGATGCCCAGCTTGACCTCCTCCACCTGCGCCCCGGCCTCTTCAAAGGCTCTGACCGCCTTAGCCACCACCTCGGCCACCTTTTTATCCACCGGGAAGACATCAAAATCCGGGCTGTAGGCGATTTTCCAGCCTTTGAGGGAGCGGCGCACGGCCGGCAAAAAGTCCACCTGCTCATCCAGGCACAAAGGATCGCGCGGGTCGTAGCCAGATAGGGCGTTGAGGGCCAAGGCGGCGTCTTCCACCGTGCGGGTGATGGGGCCTTCAAAGATGAAGGGCGTCTCCAGGCCAAAGGCGTTGGGCCGCAGCACGCACGGTATCCGGCCATAGGCGGCTTTGTAGCCATACACATTGCACCAGGCCGCGGGGATGCGGATAGAGCCGCCGCCGTCGGTGCCTTCAGCCAAGGGCAGCAGGCCATCGGCTACAGCGGCGGCGCTGCCCCCGGAGGAGCCCCCGGTATTTTTGGCAGTGTTGAAGGGGTTGCGCGACGGGCCAAAGAGGTAATTATCGCAGGTGCCGCGAAAGCCCATGACCGGGCTGTTGGTTTTGCCCAGCAAAATCGCCCCGGCCTGCTCGATACGCTCGGCAAAGACGCAGTAAAAATCGGCCACAAAATCCTTGAGCGCCCGCACCCCGCCAAAGGTGCTTTTCCAACCCGGTTTGAAGTCGAACAAATCTTTGATGGCGCAGGGCACGCCGTGCAGCGGCCCCAGACTCTCGCCGGACATCACGGCCTGTTCGGCCGCTTTGGCCCGCTGGCGAGCGTCGTCAAAACCATAAAAAATAAAGGCGTTGAGACTGGGGTTGCGGGCCTCGATGCGCTCGATGAAGGCGTCTACCACCTCCACCGGCGAAAGCTGGCGCTGCCGGATGCGCAAAGCCAGCTCGGTGGCGCTCATATAAGCTAACTCATCGGACAATTTCATCACGATACCTCCTAACTTCCTTGTTAGATGATAAGATTTCCCCACAGGAGGGCCGCATTATGCGTCAGGTTGGCCGACATGTCAAAGCGAGGAGAATTTGTCAATGAATATGGAACGAATAGGGCTATTTTCATTCGTTTATTCGTTTTGCGAAGTAATTCGTTGACACCCTCTTACGGCGTCACTTCAACCGTTCCAATCTCCACAAAGTTCTGCCCTCCTCCATCTACCAGCGGCAGGCGCGGTCCGTCGGGCGGCAGGTACATGCCAATGCGCAGGGTGTAGCGACCGGGCGGTAGCTGGTCAGGAGATAGGGTTAAATCCACCGGGTCGGTGATGACCTCGCCGGGCAGCCAGGTGGTGGTCGGCTCTTTGCCGCGGATGCCCGGCCCCTTGTCTTGCTGGGCCAGGGGATTGCCCTGGCCGTCCACTAGGTGCAGAAAGACAGAGTACACGGCATCCATCTCGCTGACGCCCTGCCAGATGAAATCAAAGTGGATGTGGCAGGCTTCGGGGCGGGCGGCGCAGGCGGAGCGGCTCCATTGAAATTCAGCCTTCGGGCCGGAAACCGGGGGCAGTGAGGTGTTATAGCCCAGCAGCTTGGCCTTGTTATCCAGGTTGGCCTCCAGCGGGTGAGCGATGGGCGGCACGCTAAAGGTGCGCTCCTCTTCGGTCACGGCCAGCCAATCCAGATTGAGGCTGTCGCCCGATGGCAGCCCCCAGCGGCGCAGCGGCGCTTTAGCGCCATTGGCTTGCAACCAGCTCAAGCGCACCCGCACGGCCTGCTCGCCCACCGGGGCGCTGGCGGGCAGCACCAAGTCTACCTGGTCGCGCACCAATTGGCCGGGCTGCCAGGCGGCGGTGGGAGCGCGTCCACCCACCGGCCGGCTCTGCACCGAGCGCAGTACCTGGCCCTGCCTATCCACCAACTCGGCCAGCAGGGTGTAATCGGCGGCGGGCCGGGTCTCGGCCTGCCACAGCAGCTTGACCCCAAAGCCCTTGCCCTGGCCCACCCGCGTAACCGTGTACTCGTAATCCGCCAGCCGGATTTCGCCGTTGAAATTATACCCGGCTGCGGGATGCAGCGGCGCGGCGACTTCCGGGCGGTCAGGCGGTAGAGTCAGTTCGACTTCACCCAAGTCAAGCAGGGTCGCGCCATCGGCCAGGGGCCAGGGGTGCTTGTAGCTGACATAGACGACCAGTTGCAGCCGGTACAGGCCGGGCAGCGTGCCCGGCGGGATGGGAATGGGCGCGTAGCTGAGAAGATACTGCCGGGCGGAGAGGCGCTGGCGGGGAAACCAGCCGCTCAGGAGGCTGTCGTCCAATTGGGCAGCGATGACGTCGCCCTGACTCAGCCGCAGCGAAAGGGTGGTTTCCGGCGGCAGGTCGGCCAAAGCTTGCCAGGCCAGGGTGACGCCGTAAGTCTGGCCGTCAACGGCGGTGGCAGGAAAGTCAAAGCCGAGCAGCCGCAGTTGGCTATCGAAAACAGCCTGACTGGAGTTGGGCAAAGTTGGCAGCAGGGTATGGGGGTCAACCGTTTTAGGGGCGAGGCGCACCAGCCGGCCCCAGGGAAGTAATTGGTAATTGGTTATTAAACTATTCGCCCATTCTTTGGAAGCAGGCCCGGCCATAAAAAGAGAGTCGCCTTGAGCCAGGGCATCTGACACTGACGCCTCGGTGGGTGGATATAAGCCGCGCACATCGGGCCGGCGATTTTCGGCGTACTGCATGTACCAGAAGGAGGTTAAATCGCCCCATTGAGCCAGCAAGGTCGCCCCCTGGGGCAGCGGGTGGGCCAGGGTGTCGGCCCAGTAGTTGTAGGCGGCGCGGTCCCACTTGGCGTTGAGCCAGTTGAGGTTATAGCGAATCTGGGGCAGGAAGAGGAGGGGAATGAGGGCGAGGAAAAGGAGGGGAGCGAATGAGCGAATCAGCAAATGGGCGAATGGGCGAATGAGTTTTAACTTATTCGCCATTCGCTGCTTCGCTGAATCCATTAAAGTCAGGCTGTTGCCCACAAAAATCGAAAAAATGAGGAAAGACGGCAGCAAAAAGGCGGACTGCTCGCCCTGGCCGTAGGTGAGCACAAAGGGAATCGGCAGGGCGTAAAGGAGCAGGAGCGGCCAAAAGAGGCGTGGGCGAGTGAAGGCCAGCCCCATGCCGCCGACAGCGCCCAAAATCATGCCGGTGAGGGTCAGATCGTTTTTGAGGAGTTGGGCCAGGTAAACCGTGACAAACTGCTGCGGAACCAGTCCCCAGTTGCGCACCACCCCGCCCGTAAAATCGGCGGCGGTAAAGTAGCGAATCAAACCGGTCAGGCCGGAGTGGTAAAAGTCGGCCAGCAAGCCGCGCTGGACGGCGCCGGTGTAGCCGTGTTGGGCAATGAGCCACTCGGCCCGCAGGGGGATGTACAGGTAGAGCAGCAGAGGCAGGCTGAGAAAAAGGAGATAGGAGATTAGAGATTTTTTATTGAGTAAGGCTGGACGCAGGTTGAGCCAGGCAAAAAGGAGCAGGCCGGGAACGAGCAAAACGGTGGTGCTGTGAACGGTCAATTGTAAGCCCAGGAGGAGGGCGGGGAGAGCAAGGAGCGGGAAGCGAGGAGCGGGAAGCGAGGAGTGTGACAGGTGAGGCGTGACACCTGACAGAGCCGAAGGCCCCCTAGCGGCCTGATACTTGACATAGACACGAGCCATAGTATAGAGCACGCCGCTGAACAGGAGGATGTTCAAGGCGTAGATTTTGGTTTCGGTAGACCAGCGCCAGAAGGTGGGCAGGGTGGCAAAGGTGAGGACGGCGGCGAGGGGGAGTAGGGAGTAGGGAGTAGGGTTAGTAGCCAGTAATCGGTGGTCAGTGGTCATTGGTCGGCGGTCGAATAAATACCGGGCGGCGTGGTAGATGAGCGGCAGGGCGGCGGCGGAGCAGAGGGCGGAGAAGAGGTTCATGCGCCAGGCGATTTCACCCCAAGGAAAAAGAGTCAGCCACAGCTTGCCCAGCAAAATATAGAGCGGATAGCCGGTGGGATAGGTGACGCCCAACACATAGGGAGTGTACTGAAACAGGGCCGCGTCGCCGTCAAGTACGGTGGGGGCCAGGGTGCGGGTGTAAGCATACAGTCCGGCCAGGAAGAGAAGCAGGCCGATGAGGGTATCAAGGTGGCGTGTAACGTGGTGCGTAGTGCGTAGTGCGTAAAACGTAAAACGTAAAACGTAAAACGGAGCTGAAGGCCCCCTCTGGGTAAAATTTGACTCTTGACCCTTGACCCCTGGCATTTCCCCCATACTTCCTACTTCCTCCTTCCTACTTGCGTGAGGGGTTGCGGGTATGGCAGACCGGCCAGGCGAGAGAAGGCGGCAATGGTTAGCAGGGCGCCGTTATCGAGAGTTTGAACGCCGGGAGGATTGGCGGTGCTGCTGAGGGTGACGGGTAGGCGGGCGGAGACATCCCAGGGGTCACTTGTACGGCTCAAGCCCAGGGCATAGGCAAAGGCAGGTTGGTCGCCGGTCCACCAGGGGATGGTGTTGACCCGCACCTGGCGCCTGTCGCCGGCCTGCCAGCGCGAGGTGGGCCACCAGAACAGGGCCGGCTGGGGATAATCGGTGGCGCCGGCCACGTGGCCGGCGGCGTCGAGCCGGTACAGAAACAGATGATAATCCTCGGCGGGTTTTTGGAGCACTTCAAAGTATAGCACCACCTGCGGCTCTGTTTCCGAAGTAGCCAAACGGCGCACCTCGGTTTTGACGCCGGCCAGCTTGAGGGCGTCGCCAAACAGGGCGTCAAAAGGTTGGACATCGGGGGGCAACTGCTGGTATTGGGTAAAGGTAAAAAATTCATCTGGGAGGGCAGCGCGGGGCGCGCCTTTTTTGAGCAGTAAATAGCCATCTTTGGCCGCAACCACCCCAAAATCCGGCTCGATGGCCAGGCCGGTCAGCAAATCGCCCTGGGCATTGAAGCGGTTGGGGAATTTAGGGTGGCTCACATCCAGCCAGATGTAATCATAATTGGTATCAAGCGGGCCGCGCCAGATGCCCAAACGCTCCCGATGCGCCACGTAGGGAATCAACTGGGCCTGGGCCAGCACGCTGGCTTCGCCGGGGATGGTGGCCGCCAACTCTCGCCCCAACATTTGATGCGCCGTCACTTCCGGCCATTCTGGCAGCCGCGCCAGCGGGGAGTAGCCGTGCCAGTAGTGGTACACAAGGGAGACAATCAGGAGGAGGAGCAGAGGACTGTAAGCCATAAAACGTAAAATGTGACACTTGACGCCTGACAGAGCCGAAGACCCCCTAGCGGTTTGACGCCTGACCTGTGACACCTGACGCGTGATACGTGACACCAAGGCCAGCCCCTCAATCGCAGCGAGCATGACAAAAGGGAGCATGGGGGCGGCGTAGTGCCAGGTTTCGAGCTGGCGCAGGGTGGGGTTCTGGCTGAGGAGCGAGAAGGCCAGCGAGGGCGCGGCCAGCGCCAACCAGGGCAAGCCGAGCCAGGGCAGCAGGGCCAGCGGGACGGTCAGCATACCCAGGGCCGGAAGACTGCCCGGCCGCAGCACCAGGGCCAACACCTGGTCGGGCTTGGTGAAAGGGGACATGGCAATTTCTAGCGGGGTGTGCCCCAGCGTTTCAAACCAGGCGGCGTAAATGGAGTGGCCGCCGCCGATGCGATAAGCTGGGATCACCACCTGGAAGGCCACATAAAACCAAACTAACCCGACCACCATCAGGCTGAGACCCTCCGGCCAGCGGCGGCGCAATATCAACAGGTACAGGCCAATCATAAAGACGTGCAGCGAGATGTCCTCTTTGGTGGAGAGGGCCAGGAGGAAGAAGAGAGCGGAGAGGAGGTAGAATAGTGAATGGCGAATGGGGAATGGCGAATGGGGAATGGGCGCAAAGCGTGGCGAATGTGTAGACTTGCTGATTCGCTCCCACAACCATAAGCTGACCCCCTGCGCCGCCAGCGCGCGCTCCAAAAAGTAGAGGGCGCTCAGGATAAAGAGCGGAAAAAGGGCCACGGCGTGAAAATCAAAAAGGGTAACGGACTCGGTGGCGGGCAGCAAAAAATAGGCCAGGACGACAGCCAGGGCCGTCCACTCGCTGCGCAGACGGCGTCCGGCCAGGGCATATAACGGCCAGGCCGCCAGACTCATGCCGGCCACTTGCAGCCACAATAACAGGCGCGGGTCGGGCCACAGCCGGTACAGCGCGGCCAGGGCAAACATAAGGGGTTCCACGTGGGTAGCCCAGCGGATGGGGCCGTTATCTTCGATGAGAGACACGGCAAAATCGCGCCCGTGAATAAAATTCCACAGAGGTTGGGCATAAACGCCCAGGTCAAAAGCGCCGGTTTCGGCGGCCAGGTAGCGCTGGTTGGCGTAAAGGCCGTAGTAGGTAAAGTAGATTAGGATGAGGAGGATAAGACACAGGCGAGGGGGTGACAGGGTGACACGATGCTGGGGTGAGGTGATTTGACCTTGTGTGGACATTACTGCACCGTGAGGCCGGGTAACAGAACCTTGTCGTCAGTGTGGTCCTGGCCTTGAAGCTGCTGCACCTGCAATCGTGTGCCGGTGTTGGGGTCATACATGCCGATTTCAATGTGATAATCGCCGGGGGGGGCGGTGGTTGGCACAGATACGGTGTAGGCGTCGGTGATATATTCGCCGGGCAGCCAGCCGGTGGTGGGAAAAGCCCCGCCGCCGGGAGTCTGGTCAACCTGCCCATACACCTGACCATCCGGCCCCAGCAGATGCACAAAGGCGCTGTAATTTTGGGCAAATTCGGCCTCGGCCCGCCAGTAGAGTTGCAGGTTTAAGGTGTCGCCGGGAGAAATGGTGAGTGGTAGTTGGTAATTGGGCAAGTCAAGGCCTACTAGAGTGGCCTGGTTGCTGAAATTGGCGTTTATTAATTTTTGAGGCTGAGGCGTATCAAAATGGTGGGGCCAGCCTTCTACTTTAAATTCACCGATGGGTAGCACCTGTACCGGTTGATCTGGCCCGTCGGCGGTGGTCAATTGTAAGCGTAATTTGTAGACGCCGGGTTCAAATTGGGGGGGAATCCGGGCCGTTAGCCAGCCGCGCAGCACCTCACCGGGCTGCCACTGCCGGGTGTTGTAGTCGCCGGCCAGGCCCACCGGCTCGGAGAGCGGCCACTCGTCATCACCCTCGGCGGGTTTGACCGAGAAAGCCATGCGTAGGTTGTCGGGCAGGGGGTTGTCGCCGGCTTGCCAGATGACAGAAGCGCCCACCGGCTCGCCGGAGCGAACGCTCTGGCCTGGCAAGGTTTCAAAACCGAGCAGCGTCAAGCCGGGCAGCAGTTCTTGTTTAATGGGCAAGGCCAGTTTGAGGTCGGCGGGATGGGCCGGTTTTTGGGCCGGGAGGACGGTGAAAGCGGCCAGGGGATAGACCCCCCCTGGCAGGGAGGGCGTTTGAGTCGGGGGGATTTCTACCCCCCCCCTACCCCCCCCTTCAAGGGGGGGGGGTATCCTGATGGGGAGCCGGGCTAAAGATTCCTCACCATACACGGCCAGGCGCAGGCTGTAAGAGCCGGGCGGGGTGGCGGCAGGGATAGGGATGAGAAAATAGCTGTTTTCCTGGGCGTCAAGCGGCCATTGGGCGCTGCCAGCCTGTAAAATGTTGCTGACCAGCAGCTTATCTATCTGAGTGACCAATTGCCCGGCCTGGGTGTAAATGAGGGCGGATACCTTGAGATTTTCCGGCTGCTTGGCTGTTTTTTGCCAGGCCAGGCGGAGCCAGAGCAAATCATTGCTGTGAGCCTGGGCCTGGGTGACATGTTCGGCATCGCCGGCATCGCCCAAAGCGTAGCCGCTGAGACGCATCTGCCCGCCAAAATCTACCTCTAGCGGTTGTAATTTCTCGGCGGCGCTAAAATCGGGGGCAGAGGCTTCAAGCTGGTAGGTGTCAATATCAAAATATTCAAAGGTATCTGTGTGGTCGTAGTGACCAAATTTTTCCAGGTAATAGGGGATGACCTGCTTGGGGTCGGCCCCGGTATGCTTGGAAGTTTTCCATTTGACCACCCGCAGGGTGCTATGGCCGGCGGCGGCCTGAGTCAAAGCGGCGGCCAGAGTTCGCTCATCGTCAACCACCCAATAATGGGCGGCGGGCGGCCGGGCCAGTTCGGTTAAAAAATCGGTGGTGAAGTTGCGGAAGACCTCCCCGGCGGCGGTGTTGCGGGGCAAGATAAAAGCAACACCGGCGCTCGGCTCCTGGTTGATGACCTCGGCCATTTTCACGGCATAAACGTGATAGGCGGCTTTGGCGTCGTTGGTTTCCGGGAAAAGGTAAAAGTATCGGTACAGGGTGTTGGCCGTCGCCTGGTAAAAGTTCCAGGCCAGCGCCAGGGCAGCCAGGGCCGTTATCGCTCTGATCAGCCAGGGAGAGCCGGCCGGTCCCAGCCGGGGCTGCAGCCAGCGCCGGCCCAAAGCCCACAGGGTTTCAAACAGGGTAACGATAAAAACGGCCACAAAAACATAAACCGGTGTGGTCGCGCCGATGGCCCGCAGGTCGTGGGGGATAATATCTGGGGCCAGGATGCTGGGCAGGAGCATGATGATGAACCAGAGCAGCATGAAAAGATAGGCCGCCTGTCCTCGCAAACCGCGCCAGAGGGTGATCAAAAAGCCCAAAAAGACCATCAGGCCCAGCGAAATGGGCAAAAAAGACATGCGCGGCGGCTGGCCGATCAACCACGACAGCGAGACCCCATAGGCGCTGAAGTTGCCGATGAGGCTGCGCCACAGCAGGCCCCAAGGGTCGCCCCGGTTGATTTGGGGGTTGAGAAAAAAGGCTTGACTCACCCGGGTCGTGCCCGGTTCCAGTTCGGGCCGGGTCAGGACAACGTAGACAATTGGCAAAAGGAGCAGGCCGGCCGTAAAGGCGGTGGCAGCGAGTCCCCAAAAATGGCTGGTGAGATAAGCGGACGAGGGCTGTAAGGTGGGGAGAAATCTAGTTTTGCCGGTGTCCAAACTTGGTTTGAACACCCAATTGCGTTGCGAAACCCAGTTTCGCAACGAGGAATCCAACCGGGGTTCTGACATTCTTTGCCAAAATTTGATGATGAGCCACTGGGCGACGAAGAAGGCGGCGTACAACGGCGGGGCAAAGACGCCGGAGAGGTAGATGTACATCAGCGCGCCCAAAAAAATGCCGCTGGCGACAAAGGGAACCCACCCCTGCCAGGGGTGGGGAGTTCTCTCCCCCTCCCCCTGAGAGGGGGAGGGGCCAGGGGAGGGGGTCAGACTCCCCT
>CAZDMM010000135.1:0-12750 GCA_964505845.1 uncultured Caldilineaceae bacterium | reverse complement strand
TGCTGGATGTGGGCCAGAGTAGCCTGGTTTCTCAACTCATGGCCGAGCAAAACACCCGGCTAACTCTATCGGTTATTGCCCAGGCCGCCGCAGCCGACGACGCGGTAGCCCTGGAGGCTCTGGCCGAAACCGGGACGGCCATTGGGCTGGGGGTGGCTAACCTCATCAACACCTTCAACCCAGAAATGGTCGTGATCGGTGGGGCTATGAATGTCACGGGCGATTATTTGCTGCCGGCTATCAAGGAAGTAGTGGCCAAACGAACGCTGAACCAGGCGGGGCCGCCAACCCAAATTGTTTTATCTACCTTTGGGCCGGCCGCCAGCGTTACCGGCGCTGCGGCACTGGTTCTCGACGCAATTTTAGCCAATCCCAGCCGGGTTGAGCGTATCGGGTGTATAATATAATAAAGTAGAAGGATTGCTTTTCAGTATGAAAGGAGGTGAAGCGGCCAAACAGCGCAAAATTTTTAATTCATACTCAACCGTCGCAGATTTCTTAAATAAACTTTGCAGAGTTCTTTTTAATCCAGGAGGAAAAGAATGCGTTACAAGTTTTTACATTCACTTTTAATGGTTACAATGATAGTTGCCACAGCAGGCATGCTGCTGGCTTGCGGCGCTGCGGCTACCCCGGCCGCCCAAAAGCCGGCCGAGGGCGAAAAACCGGCCGAGGCAGCCAGCAAGCTGGCGGTTGGGGTTGTTTTGCCCACCAAAGACGAGCCGCGCTGGATCCAGGACGAAACCCGCTTTAAGGAAGCCCTTAGCGCCGCCGGTTATGATGCTGAAATCCTCTTCAGCCAGGGTTCCTCGGCTAAAGAAAAAGAGAATGTCGAAGCCCTGATCACCAAAGGCATCAAGGTCATCGTGATCTGCCCGCAGGACGGCACGGCTGCGGCTGCGGCCGCCGACGCCGCCCGCAAGGCCGGGGTCAAGGTCATCTCCTATGACCGGCTCATCCGGGAGACCGATGCGGTGGATTATTATGTCACCTTTGACAGTGTGGCCGTAGGCGCACAACAAGCCCAATACCTGGTTGACAAAGCCACCGGCCAGGGCAATCCTCTCTACCTCTATGCCGGGGCCGCCTCCGACAACAACGCCTTTGTCTTCTTCCAGGGCGCCTGGAGCGTGTTGCAGCCCAAGATTGCCGACGGCACTTTTGTCATCAAAAACTCCAGCGAAGCCGTCGCCCTCCAATCCAAGGCCGAACTGAGCCGTGACGAACAGGCCAAGATCATCGGCCAAATCACCACCAACTGGGACTTCAACACCGCCAAAAACCTGGCCGAAGCCAACCTGACCGCCGCCGCCGCCGAGGACAAGGGCAACGTCTTCATCCTCGCCCCCAACGACGGCACCGCCCGCGCCATCGCCGATGCCTTTGCCGCCGATAAGGATGTCAAAAGCTTTCTCGTCACCGGTCAGGATGCCGAAAAAGCCTCCGTCCAGTACATCATTGACGGCAAACAATCTATGACCGTCTTCAAGGATGTCCGCACCCTGGTCAAGGATGCCATCGGCGCTGCCGTAGCCCTGCTCGAAGGCAAAACCCCTGAGGCCAAAGGCTCCTACAACAACGGCAAGGTTGATGTCCCGGCCATTCAGTCCCCCGTCATCTCCGTAGACAAGGCCAACGTCAAAGCCACTTTGATTGACTCCGGCTACTATCAGGCCAGCGATTTTACCGGATTGGGAGAAGCAGGGGCGGCCGCTCCGGCCACCGAAGCTCCGGCGGCTGAAGCTGCTCCGGCCGAAGGCGGCAAACTGGCGGTTGGCATTGTTTTGCCCACCAAAGACGAGCCGCGCTGGATCCAGGACGAAACCCGCTTTAAGGAAGCCCTTAGCGCCGCCGGTTATGATGCTGAAATCCTCTTCAGCCAGGGTTCCTCGGCTAAAGAAAAAGAGAATGTCGAAGCCCTGATCACCAAAGGCATCAAGGTCATCGTGATCTGCCCGCAGGACGGCACGGCTGCGGCTGCGGCCGCCGACGCCGCCCGCAAGGCCGGGGTCAAGGTCATCTCCTATGACCGGCTCATCCGGGAGACCGATGCGGTGGATTATTATGTCACCTTTGACAGTGTGGCCGTAGGCGCACAACAAGCCCAATACCTGGTTGACAAAGCCACCGGCCAGGGCAATCCTCTCTACCTCTATGCCGGGGCCGCCTCCGACAACAACGCCTTTGTCTTCTTCCAGGGCGCCTGGAGCGTGTTGCAGCCCAAGATTGCCGACGGCACTTTTGTCATCAAAAACTCCAGCGAAGCCGTCGCCCTCCAATCCAAGGCCGAACTGAGCCGTGACGAACAGGCCAAGATCATCGGCCAAATCACCACCAACTGGGACTTCAACACCGCCAAAAACCTGGCCGAAGCCAACCTGACCGCCGCCGCCGCCGAGGACAAGGGCAACGTCTTCATCCTCGCCCCCAACGACGGCACCGCCCGCGCCATCGCCGATGCCTTTGCCGCCGATAAGGATGTCAAAAGCTTTCTCGTCACCGGTCAGGATGCCGAAAAAGCCTCCGTCCAGTACATCATTGACGGCAAACAATCTATGACCGTCTTCAAGGATGTCCGCACCCTGGTCAAGGATGCCATCGGCGCTGCCGTAGCCCTGCTCGAAGGCAAAACCCCTGAGGCCAAAGGCTCCTACAACAACGGCAAGGTTGATGTCCCGGCCATTCAGTCCCCCGTCATCTCCGTAGACAAGGCCAACGTCAAAGCCACTTTGATTGACTCCGGCTACTATCAGGCCAGCGATTTTACCGGATTGCAGTAAGAAATCACCAAAAACCTGTCAGGTCGTAAAGACCTGACAGGTTTTAAAATGAAGAACTGGAGGCGCAATGAAGACCCCCATCTTAGAGATGAAAAACATTACCAAGGAATTCCCCGGCGTAAAAGCATTGAGCAACGTCAGCTTTAGCGTCAGCGAGGGCGAAATTCATTGTCTGGTCGGTGAGAACGGCGCAGGTAAATCCACCTTGATGAAGGTATTGAGCGGGGTTTACCCGTATGGTACATACAGCGGTGATATCCTCTTTAGCGGAAAGGTGCAGAAATTTAGGGGAATCGCCGACAGCGAGGCTGTGGGTATCGCCATTATTTATCAGGAGCTGGCCCTGGTTCCTGAAATGACGGTTTATGAAAACATCTTCCTGGGCCACGAGATTCGCAACGGTTTTATGGTTGACTGGAATGAAACCATCAAAAGAGCCAGCGAGATGCTCAAAAAAGTCAAGCTCGATGTCAACCCGGCGGCCAAAATAAAAGATTTTGGGGTGGGCAAGCAGCAGTTGATTGAAATTGCCAAAGCCTTGAGCAAGGATGTCAAGCTGCTCATTTTGGATGAGCCGACCGCTGCTTTGAATGAGGATGACAGCGAAAACCTGTTGAACCTGCTGCGTGATCTGAGACAACACGGCGTCACCTGCATTATGATTTCACACAAACTGAAAGAAGTTATCTCGATTGCCGATACGGTGACGGTTTTGCGTGATGGCCAGACCATTTGCACGCTGGATGCCCACAAAGGCGAAGTGTCTGAACATGTGCTGATCAAGCATATGGTTGGGCGTGAAATTAACAACATTTATCCCAACCGGCAACGCAATCCATTCAAAGCTACGGCTGCCGCCGTAGAAAAAGCTAAAGCGGCCGGCGTAAAGGTCATTTCGTATGACCGGCTGATTACCAATACCAAAGCAGTGGATTATTATGTAACCTTTGACAGCGTCGCCGTCGGCGCACAGCAGGCGCAACACCTGGTTGATCATGCGACGGGTAAAGGCAACCCGCTGTATCTGTATGCCGGCGCTCCAACCGACAACAACGCTTTCATCTTCTTTCGAGGCGCCTGGAGTGTGTTGCAGCCCAAGCTTGCTGACGGCACGTTTGTCATCAAGAATTCAAGCCAGGCTGTTAGTTTACAAGCCAATCCTACCCTGACGCGCGACCAGGAAAGCGCAATCTTTGGCCAAATCACCACAAACTGGGACCCCCATACCGCCAAGAACCTGGCCCAATTCAATCTGAGCGTTGCCACCACAGCCGACAAGGGCAATGTCTTTATCCTCGCGCCCAATGACAGCACTGCTCGCGCCATTGCCGAGGTTTTCGCCGCCGACGAGGACGTTAAGAGCTACGTAATTACCGGGCAAGACGCCGAGGAAGCTTCCACTCAATACATCATTGATGGCAAGCAGTCTATGACCGTCTTCAAGGATGTCCGCGTGTTGGTGCAGGCTACCGTTGACGCTGCGGTAGCCCTGCTTAAAGGCCAGACTCCCGTAGCCAACGGCGCCTACCACAACGAAATGATCGAAGTGCCGGCGCTGCAGTCTCCGGTGGTCTCGGTGGACAAGACCAATGTCAAAGCCGTTCTGATTGATTCTGGCTATTACCAGACCAGTGACCTGGCCGGTGCTGCCAATACGCCTTCGCCCTCAGCCAACGTAGAGGTCGGGATTATTCTCCCAACCAAAGATGAACCGCGCTGGATCCAGGATCAGATTCGTTTCCAGGATGCCTTCAAAGCTGCTGGCTACAACGTTGAAATTCTCTTTAGCCAGGGTGATTCTACCAGGGAAAAAGCAAACGTTGAATCACTGCTGGCCAAGGGCATCAAAGTTCTCATCATCTGCCCGCAGGGCGGTGGAGAAGTGGTGCTTGAGGTTAAAAATTGGAACGCCTACGACCCGGCGCTGGGCAGGGCTATCCTCAAAGATGTGAACTTCAACGTCAAGAAAGGCGAAATCGTTGGCTTTGCCGGTTTGATGGGGTCGGGGCGCACAGAACTGGCCTTGAGTATCTTTGGCAATCCCGGTGGCTATCGAATTACCGGCGACATCTTTCTGAAAGGCCAGAAGATGCACTTTGGTCACCCCAAAGATGCCATTGAGTCCGGGTTGGCCTATGTTACCGAGGATAGAAAAGGCGATGGCCTGATTCTAATCCAGGATGTGAAGCAAAATATTACCCTGGCTAATTTAGAAGAGATTGCCAGCCGGGGAGTGGTTGATAACAATGCCGAGGTTCAGGTTGCCAACGAATACCGGGTTTCGCTTAACATCAAAACCCCCAGCATAGAGCAAAAGGTGGGAAACCTGAGCGGGGGCAACCAGCAGAAAGTTTGCCTGGGCAAATGGTTGTTTGTTAAACCCGAGGTATTAATCCTGGATGAACCGACGCGTGGCATTGATGTCGGCGCAAAATATGAAATTTACACCATCATGACCAAACTGGTGCAGCAGGGCATGAGCATCATTATGATCTCATCGGAACTGCCCGAAGTGCTGGGCATGAGCGACCGCGTGTATATCGTTTCCTCCGGCAAAATTAGCGGTGAACTGCCCATCGAGGAAGCAACTCAAGAAAAAATTATGCATCTGGCAACCAACTGAGGAGGCTGACAATGTCGTCTATTGCAAGTTCACCAGAAATAGCCCGCCCGTCATTTTTCACGAACATTCAAAAAGTATTAAGGCAAAATATTCGTGAATATGGCATGTTCATTGCCCTGTTTGTGATTATGGCCATCTTTGCCTTCACCACGCAGGGGGTTTTCATTTCGTCCAGAAACATCGCCAACCTGCTGAATCAAACCGGTTATATTGCGGTGCTGGCGGTTGGGATGACGCTGGTCATCGTTGTCCGGCATATTGACCTGTCGGTCGGTTTTTTGGCCGGCTTCCTGGGGGCCGTGGCGGCCATTGCGCTGCAATTTTGGGGGCTGCCGGTTTACCTGGTCATCCCGCTGGTGCTGGGGTTGGGGGTTTTAGCCGGGCTGCTGACCGCTCTGCCGGTGGCGCAGTTGGGCGTTCCCTCCTTTGTGGCCTCCCTGGCCGGCTGGTTGATTTACCGGGGGGCCATTCTGTTGGTCACAGTGCAGACCGGCACCATCATCATTACCGACACGGCTTTCAACGCCATCGGCAACGACTACATTCCCGACATTCCCGACATTGGGATTTTGCCAGGCGTACATAAATTAACCATCATCCTGGGCCTGGTTGGGATTGTGCTGTACATTTTTAGCGAAATCAACACCCGCCGCAAAAAGCAAGCCTACAACTTTGAAGTGCTGTCGTCGGATATCTTTGTCCTGAAAATGGTCTTCATCTCGGCCTTAATCGGCGGCGTCACCTGGGTGCTGGCCGGCTACAACGGCCTGTCGTGGACGGTGGTAGTCGTTCTGTTGGTGGTAGGAATCTATCATTTTATCACCACCCAAACGGTGCTGGGCCGGCATATCTACGCGGTCGGCGGCAACCCCGAAGCGGCCGAGTTGAGCGGCGTCAGCGTCAAAAGATTGATCTACGTGGTTTTTGGCTCAATGGGCATGCTGTCGGCGCTGTCGGGGATTTTGTTTGCCTCCCGTTTGCAATCGGCCACCACTACCGCCGGCACCCTGTTTGAGCTAGACGCTATCGCGGCGGCTTATGTCGGCGGCGTCTCGGCGGCCGGCGGCGTGGGCAAGGTTATCGGCTCAATCGTTGGGGCATTGGTAATGACCTCGCTGACCAGCGGCATGAACCTGATGGGTATTGACATCTCCGTTCAGTACATTGTCCGGGGTATTGTGCTGGCTGCCGCCGTTATCTTTGATGTGGCCACCCGCAGCCAGGGCAGATAAATCAACATCGCCCTGGCCTGGGGCTAACTGGCAAATTTTACAATACGGCCTAAAATAACCGTAGAGTCCCCAAAAGACGCAGCCTGACTTAAGATTCGCTGCGTCTTTTGCGCCTTCTGCGGTTTATTTTTTTAACCACGGTGACAAGGATGATAATCAAAGAAAACCAACGCATCAATATCGTTGTGCGGGGCCTGATATTTAAAGACAACCACCTCCTGATTACCCCATGGAAAAACGGGGGCGACGCCTTTGCCATCGGCGGGCGGGTAGAATTTGGCGAGCCGCTTGTCGAGGCGCTGCGCCGGGAAGTGCGCGAAGAAACCGGGGCCGAAATCAGCATCAAAAAGCTGGTTTACTTTGGCGAGCACGTTTTCACCAACAGCAAGGGCGTGCAACACCACGAATATGGCTGGTATTTTTTGGTTGAGCCAGACCGTCACATTTGCGGCCTGGACGAGGTCATCCCTAATCCCGATACCGACAAATTAATCATTCGCTATGTGCCGGTCAACGCGGAGTCGCTTGACAACTTCTGGCCGCGCTTTTTGCGGCCTTACCTGCCAGATGATCTGGCCCAGGGCTTTAGCCAGAACCCGCGTTACCTTTTTGCCCTCAATGAGGACGAACAGGGCCAGGTACAAATTCAAGAAACCGAGGAATTTTATTTATGAACTCGTATGAACGCTTGCAGCGCCGCCTGCACCATGAACCCGTAGACCGGCCGCCCAACTTTGATATTATGATGCAGTTTGCAGCCCATTATATCAAGCAGCCGCTTTTGCCTTACTATAAGGATTACCGGGTGCTGTGTGAGGCCAACCTGGCGGTTCTAGAAGCCTTTGACCTGGACATCGTCCAGGCCATTTCAGATCCCTACCGTGAAACGTCTGATTTTGGGGCTGAAATTGAGTTTCCCGACGACGACCTGCCCATGAGCCTGATCCCGCTGCTGCGAGAACCCGGCGACCTGGAACACCTCACCGTACCAGACCCCTACACCGCACCCCGCATGAGTGACCGCCTGGCCGCCATTCGTTTCTTCCGCGAGCAGGTAGGCGGCGAGGTGCCGATTATGGGCTGGGTGGAGGGCGCTCTAGCTCAGGCAGCCGACCTGCGCGGGATCAGCCAGTTGATGCTCGATGTTTATGACCGGCCGGAATGGCTGGAAGAGCTGCTGGAAAAATGTGTGCAGGTGGAGATTGCCTTTGCCCGCGCCCAAATTGAAGCCGGGGCCGATATGGTTGGCCTGGGCGACGCGGTGGCCTCGCAAGTTTCGCCGCCGATGTATCGCCGCTTTGCCTTGCCTTATGAGCAGCGCATTTTTGGGGCGGTGCATGCCGCCGGCGGGCTGGGCCGGCTGCATATTTGCGGCAACACCAGCCGCATCCTGGACGATATGGCCCAGAGCGGCGCCGATATTGTTGATGTAGACTGGATGGTGAACATAGAGCGGGCGGCCCAAACCTTTGATGATCGCGTAGCCCTGTGCGGCAACTTTAACCCGGTCACGGTGATGCTGCAAGGTTCCCCGGCCCAGGTGCGCCAGGCCACCCTGGCCTGTGCCCGGCTGGGTGGAGCGCGCCACATCAGCGCCGGCGGCTGCGAAATCCCCGACAGCACCCCGGTTGAGAATTTGCTGGCTCAGGCCCAGGCTCTGCGAGATTTTGGGGCCGGCATCCCGGCCTGAATTTATTGCCCGGTATGAACCCGAATTTTAAAGTTGCTCAAATTTCTGACCTTGAGATACTGCTGCCCCTGGTGCGCGATTTTTATGAATATGACCGGCATCATTTTGATGAAGGTGTGGTGCGCACGGCTTTGGGGGAGTTTCTGAGTGAGGCGTCTTTGGGGCAAGCCTGGCTCATCTTGGCTGAAGAGGCCGTGGTGGGCTACATGGTGCTGACGCTTGGCTACAGCTTAAACTGCGGCGGGCGCGATGCATTTGTGGATGAGATTTTTATTCAGGAGAGCCACCGGGGGCAGGGAATTGGCCGCCGGGCTTTTGCTTTTCTGGAAGCCTGGGGCCGTGCTCACGGCCTGAAAGCCCTACACCTGGAGGTGGAGCGGGCCAACAACCGGGCGCGAGCTGTTTATCAAGCCCTCGGTTTTGTGGAGCAGGAGCAGCATCTTATGACCTGCTGGCTGCAGGCAGAGCCGCTGGATTTCAACTTCAACAAGGCTGGACTGTTGGAGCTTGACTCGCTGCTGAGTCTCATGCCAGGGCAGGACTCAGATCTGAACAAAGCCCGGCAGCGGGCCAGCTTGAGCGAACTGCTTGGTAACGAATCCCTGGGCCAGGTGTGGCTGATTGGCGCTGAAACCGGGTGGTGCGGCTATTTAGTTTTAACCTGGAGTTACAGCCTGGAGTTTCACGGGCGTGATGCCCTGCTGGACGAGCTATACCTGAACCAGACCTGCCGGCGGCCTGACCTGGAGCGTAAAGCCCTTCAATTTGCTAGCCAGGCGGCCCGCTTGAGGGGGGCGCATGCCCTGCATGTGAGGGTCAAACACAGCCAAATTCAAGAGCAGGAGATTTACCGGGAAGCCGCTTTTGAGGACGACGATAGTTATTTAATGACCAAGATGATCGAACCATAAGGGGCGAGAAAGTAAAATGCCTTATGTCTCTGCCGGGGCAAAGAAAACCAGAACGGTTAAATCTTCCGTAATAGTATGGAAACGATGTTCAACCTCGGCCGAGACAAAAATGAGGTTACCCGACTCAATCTGGCGATTCTGGCCGTTTACCTGGATGGTTGCCTGCCCTTTGATGACATAGTAAAGTTCATCTTCATGATGGGGCTGCTGCGGGTCAACGCTCCCGGCCGGCAAGCTGTAAATACCCACACTCATCGAGGATGCGCGCAAAAACTCCAGGTAGGGTTGATTTAAGCGTTGTTGTTCAAGAATAAGCTGCGAAATTTCAAAAATATTCATCCCGATTCCCTTTTGTCTGGTCATTTTGGAGTGAGCAGCAGTATACCATTAAACCTGCCAAGCAACAACCTGTTTCGGGCTGGATGAAGACCCGGCAGATTTTGGCGCAGCGTAGCTTTAGGGTCTGGATTAGCTAAGTTTGTAGCAACTCGCAAGGTGGGGTAAAATTCCCAAAGTCAAAGGGTTGGTTTGTTAGGCCTTTCTTTTGACCCCTATCCTACATGCTAAACGAAAGTTCAAAAAGAAATTTAAAGGTCAAAGTCCAGGCGCGCTACCGGCGGGTAAACCGGATGAGCCAGGGCGCTCTGGAGATTGTAGTGCATGCGGGGCGCACTTTTCATCACGCCCGCGCCATGGAAGGCGCAGCCGCCATTGCCTACTATGCTTTGTTTTCCCTATTTCCGCTGCTGTTCTTTGTGGTGGCCATTGGGAGCACAGTGCTTAAAAATCAGCAGGTGCAGCAGCAAGTGCTGGCCTTTGTCACCGAGGCGCTGCCGACGGCCAAAGACCTGGTTGAAAAAAATATTGAGCACATGCTGGAAATACGAGGAACCGTCGGCCTGGTTGGAACCATCGGTTTGCTGTGGGCCGCTACCGGGGTGTTTAATGCCTTAACTCACAACATCAACCGGGCCTGGCACGATGCCGGAACCCATAACTTTTTGCGGGGGCGGTTGATGGCCCTGGCGATTGCCGGCAGTTTAATTGTGCTGTTATGGATTCTATCCATGTTTATTACGACTGTGTTCAACCTGTTGCCTCAGCTCAGCATCCCGCTGCTGGGCGACGTGTCGTTTTATAAAACTTGGCTGTGGCTGCTTTTGTCTCGCCTGCTGCCCTGGCTCTTGATGTACCAGACCTTTTTATTATTGTACTGGTGGATTCCCAACACCCGGGTGCGCTGGTCCGAGGCTAATTGGGGGGCTATTGTAGCGGCGGTGGCCTGGGAAATCAACCGGACGGGTTTTATTTGGTATTTAAACAGCGGCCTGGCTAAATATCAATTAATTTATGGCTCTTTAGGGGCGGTGGTGGCTTTGATGTTGTGGATTTACCTGAGCAGTTTGATTGCTTTATTTGGCGCGCATCTAAGCGCCTCGGTGGCTCATTACAAGCGTCCGCAAGCTGAAGCTAACCGGCGGATTAACTTTCAGACCTATCTCAAAACCCGCCGCTGAGGGTGGAAGGCGCTGTCAAGCAAAAATAAAAGGCGAGGGAAGGGCTGCTTCCCCCGCCTTTTTTGCGGCCAAATTCTGGCTACAGAATCCGGCCATCCTTAGCTTTGACAAAGTAACCCTGGCAGGCCTCGTCAATCAGCTCTGGGGTCATGTGCAAAGGCTCGTTAGCATACTCGCACAAAACCTTTACCGCCTTTAAAATATCGCGTGGATGGACTGACTGCAAGGGCTTGCCTGTTTTGCGATACCACTCATTCAGAAAATGCAGGAACGAGTCTCGATCTACGCTGGGGAAGCCTAACGCCTGGGCCTGATTTTCAAAGATGCGATAAAACATCTTTTCATCAGGGCCAAAAACGCCAACCTTAATTTGGATCCGGCGTAGAAACGCGCCGTCTACCAAATCATCCGGGTCCAGGTTAGTGCTAAACACCAATAATTGTTTAAAAGGGATTTGGAAAGTCATGCCAGAATTGAGCCGCAAAAAATCTATTCTGGTTTCAAGCGGTACAATCCAGCGGTTTAGCAGTTGGGTAGGGCTGATTTGCTGGCGGCCAAAGTCATCAATTAAGAACATGCCGCAGTTGGCCTTCATTTGCAGGGGGGCCTCATAAAATTTAGCCACCGGTTCATAGCGCAGGTCCAGGTGTTCCATGGTCAGTTCACCCCCCACCATTACGCTGGGCCGTTGGATTAATCCCCAGCGATGGTCAGCCCCGCCTCGTTCTTCATTACTAAATTTATGAATCAGGCTGTCATAAATTTGAATAATTGCGCCGCCTACGGTGACGGCAAAAGGCATCCAGACGGGTTCGCCACTGCCCAGCATGTGAGCAATGGCTTCAGAAATAGTCGTTTTGCCATTTCCGGGAGGGCCATATAAAAAGAGAGAACTACCGGCATTGACGGCGGGGCCAATCTTGCGATCAAAATCTTTAGGTAAAATCAGGTGCGTCAAAGCCTGCTGAACTTGAGCGCGGGATAATTTTTCAACTGCGGCCTGGGCCAAAACAGCTTTGGTATATTTTTCTAAAGGCACCGGGGCCGGCCCTACATATTGGGTGCGTTCAAACGCTTCTTTGGCCCTGGCCCGTCCCCCATCGGTTAAACTATAAACATAGCCTCGCCGCCCTAAACTACCCACCGCTTTGGCTACTTCAAGCAGATGCTCCTGCTGCATCCAGGCTAATAAGTCATCAATCAAGCGATAAGGCAACTTAACCACCTCTTCCGCCCGGGTGGCGCCTACTTCGCCTTCGTTGTAAGTTAGCCGCAAAAGAATATCTACCACCTGCCCCTGGTTAATGTCCAGCTCTTCAAGAGAGGGCGGGGGATTTAAAATTTCAGCCATGCCAGGGAAACGCTGAATAGATGGAACAGTTAACTGTGAAGTTTGGGTCAAAGGGCGCTGCGCCGCCAAAACCCCCGAATGGCCAATTTGTTTCAAAGCTCCGGTCGTTGCCATGCCTAAGGCTCCCAAAGGTCGTAGAATTCTTGTTTGGCAGTTTAAGTTTCTTAAATTATTGGTGAGACCATTATACTAAAGGCCAGCTAAATTGTCGAGATTTTTTTTAAGGTCAAGGTACTATTGACCCGTATTTATCTCGCTGTTGTGGATGTGGTCGAAAGCGCGATCATAAACCGGCCAAGCGACTCATTAATGCATTCTGCTGGTGGGAATAAAAAATTGAAACGGATTGCGGGAGACAACAACCCGCTGCTCATAGTCGCGCACTAATTTTAGCAGCTTTTCCTGGGCTGCTTTCCATTCTTGGCTATTGAGAGCATTTTGCAGCACCGTTTTATCCTGGGCGCGGAAGGCAATCAGGCGCATCGGATAATCGCCATAAGCAGTATGCCAGCCCTCAACCATAATCAAACCCATATTTTGCAGGGTTGGCAAAAATTCCCCCAAAACATAGCGATAATATTCAGCCTCGCGATGAGGCTTAATATCATAAGCCAGCAACAGTTTAACTTCCATAAACCCTAGCCGC
>CAZDMM010000134.1:0-12776 GCA_964505845.1 uncultured Caldilineaceae bacterium | reverse complement strand
GTTCAAAGCTCACCGGCCGGGACTGAGTTGGTAAACCAAATTGAAACTCAAACCCTCAATGAAGCTCAATGCAACTTTGCCAATATGAGCGATGAGGAACTGAGTCATTACGAGGAACTGCTGCAACGTATCTTACAAATGCATGTAGGGCGTTATACCTCACCCCAAGAAGCTGATCTCGAAGCTGAGATCAACAAGCTCCGGCTTTTCAAAAGCGATCCCATCCGATACGCTAAATTAGAAAATAATAAAATGATGAGTAAATCGTAAAACGTTATAACTTTTGGCTGAGTTGAAGGCTCTCCTGCGTTTTGCGCTTTACAGTTTATTTTGTGGAGGTCACATTTTATGAAGCGATTCACCTCGTTTTTGCCTGTACTGCTGCTTGGAATAGTCTGGTTAACCGCTGCTTGTGGCTCAACCGGGCAGCCACAGCGGGTGGCCCAAGCCGCCCCGGCTCAAGAAGAGCAAACCAAAGTTGTGCCGGTAGAAGTAGCCCAAACCAGAACCGGCCCGATGAATTTGGTGCTTGATTTTGCCGGCACGCTGGAAGCCAAAGACAATCTAAGCCTGGCCCCCGGCGCTGCGGGCCGGATCCAATCGGTGCTGGTAGAAGTGGGTGATGCCGTAAAGGCCGGCGATCCCATTGCCATCATTGAGGATGACACCTACCTGGCCCAACTCAAACAGGCCCAGGCTGCCGTCACTACCGCCAAGCTCAACCTGGCTAAAATGGAGCTTGGCTCCCGGCCCGAAGAGATTGCGGCCGCCCAGGCTGCGGTGGAGCTGGCCCGCGCCGCCGTTAATGATGTGACTAACATCAGCGATGATGAACGCACCAAAGCCGCCGCCGACCTGGCCAAGGCCGAAGCCGATTTAAAAGCCGCCCAGGCTGAGTACGATAAAGTGGCCTGGGCCGGCGACGTGGGGACGACGCCGCAGGCCACCCGCTTGCAGCAAGCCACTATCGCCTATCAAAATGCCCTGGCCAAATATAACCTGGATACCCATCCCAGCGACTCCCAACTGGCCCCCTTAATGCTGCAACTGGCCAATGCTGAACTGGCCCTGGCCCTCAAAAAGCAGCCTTACCGCCAGATTGACTTTGAGTCGGCCAAGGCGGCCATTCAGCAGGCCGAAGCCGCGCTGGACCTGGTCAACCTGCAACTGCGAGAAGTGGTTATCAAAGCGCCCTTTGATGGGGTCATCTCCGATTTAACCATCAGTCAGGGCAGCCGGGTCAGCCCCCAGGGGGCTATTGGACAGCTTATCTCCAACCAGTTGGAAGTTAGCGTTAACGTACCTGAAAACAACATTGCCCAAATTAAAAAGGGACAGAGCGCCTCGTTGCAGGTTACTGCTTATCCCGGCCAGGATTTTCCCGGCGTCGTCACCAGCATTGCCCCTTCGGCTAACAAAGACAGCCGCACCTTTGAGGTTAAAATAACCCCCGCCCGCGGCGCTGAACTGCTGCGCAGCGGCATGTATGCCAATGTTTCCATTTTGGCCGAAGAAAAACAAAACACCCTGCTGGCCCCCCGCACGGCCATCATCACCATTGATGACCAGCCGGCCGTTTATGTGGTACAGGCCGATAACACCGTGGCCCAACGCCCGGTGACCACCGGCCTGTTTGATAAAGACAACATCGAGATTTTATCGGGTCTGAAAGACGGTGAAACGGTTGTCACCGCCGGCCAATCCAGCCTGACCGACGGGGCCAAAGTTGAAATTACCAATGCTGCCACTACGGCTGAATAAGCGTGTAACACTTATAAAAAGGACAAATCTATGGGTTTAACAAGATTATCCATAAACCGGCCCTTGACTATGCTCATGATTATTTTGGGCATGGTAGTGCTGGGCTACCGCGCTTTTACCTTTATGCCCCTGGACCGCTTTCCCAAGGTTGACTTCCCCTTTGTCACGGTAGTCACCGTCTTTCCGGGCGCTTCGCCCGAAGACGTAGAAGATTTGGTGGTCAAACCAATTGAGGATGCAGTGGCCGGCATCGCCGGGATTGACCAGCTTACCTCCCGTTCAACCGAGGGGCTGGGCACGGTCACGATTGCTTTTGTGGAAGGTGTAGATGGCAACCAGGCCGCCATTGACGTGGAACGCCAGGTGGCAACGGTGCGCAACCAATTGCCCACCGAAGCCGAAGACCCCACCATCATCAAGGCCGATATCAATGCCATCCCAATCATCGCGGCCGCCTTGAATGGCCCCCAAAGCCAGGAGACGCTGTTTGACATTGCTAACGACGACCTCAAACCCCGGCTGCAAGCCATTGACGGGGTCGCTTCGGTGAGCATTGCCGGCGGGCGCGAACGCCAGGTGCAAATTGAAGCCGACCCGGCCAAACTGGCCGCCTACAGCCTGCCCTTCAGCGCCATCCAGCAGGCAGTGTCGGCTAACAATGTCACCTTCCCGGCCGGGTCTCTGGATGAAGGCCGGCAAAAAACCTCCATCCGCTCGGTGGGTGAGTTCAAAACCATTGAAGAGATTAAGAATATCGTTGTCAAAGATACCAGCGGCAACAAAGAGCCGGGGGGCCTGGTTTACCTGCGTGATGTAGCCACCGTCAAAGAAGGTTTAAAAGACCGGGAGCAGATTTTGCGCTTTAACGGGCTGGATGCGGTCAGCATCAGTGTGACCAAATCCAGCGACGCCAACACTGTTGAAGTGGCTAACAACATCCGCAAAGTTATTGAAGAGTTTCAAAAAGACCTGCCGGCCGGGGCCACGCTGACCGTCGTGCTCGACAGTTCCCAATTCATCCGTGATTCGGTGGCCGCCGTACAAGAAGACCTGGTTCTGGCCATTGTGATCACCGGCATCGTGATGTTGGTGTTTCTGCACACCATCCGCAGTACTTTCATTGTGCTGATGGCCATTCCTACCTGTATCATGAGCGCCTTCCTGGTCATGTGGATGCTGGGTTTCAGCCTGAACCAATTAACCCTGATGGCTTTAACCCTGGTCATCGGTATCCTGGTAGACGATTCTATTGTGGTCATCGAAAACATCGAGCGCCACTTAAAGATGAAGAAACCACCCCGGCAGGCCGCTGTGGATGGCCGCTCAGAAATTGGCCTGGCGGCCATCACCATTACCCTGGTAGACGTGGTGATTTATGTGCCGGTAGCCTTCACCTCCGGCATCATCGGCCAGTTCTTTTACTCTTACGGTATCACCATTGCCGTAACCACCCTGGCCTCGCTGTTTGTGGCCTTTACGCTGACCCCTATGCTGGCTGCCTTCTGGATGAAGGACGAAAGCCAGCCAGAGCAGCCGCCGCGCGGCCTGGGTAAGTTTATTCATTACCTGATGCTGCCCATCACCTGGTTGTGGCATGGCTTTGTCCGGCTGTGGGAAGCGGGTTTTGATGCCCTGGCAAGTTTTTATGCCCTGACGCTGCGCTTCTTCCTGGCTAACTTTTTTACCCAACTGCTGGCCGTCATCATTGCCCTGGCCGCTTTGGCCGGCGGCATTTACCTGGTCATCGGCGGTTTTGTGGGCAGCGAATTCTTCCCACAAGAAGACGACGGCCAGATTCAAATTAATATCCTGATGCCGCCCGGCACCAACCTGGATGCCACCGACCGGGCCGCCCGCCAGACCGAACGTATCATCCTGGGCGAAACCGCCGGCGAAGCTGTCACCCTGCTAACGCGGATAGGTTCGCGGGGCGGCGGCAACCCCTTTGGCGGCGGCGGCACCGGCTCTAATTCAGCTACCATTGACTTGCGCCTGGTTGATAAAGCTGAACGTTCCCGCAGCACCACCGAAATTGCCTCTAAATTACGCCTGCTGCTGCAAAAAGTTCCCGATGCCAACATTGCCGTAACTTTGGCCTCAGGCGCGGGCGGCGGCGGGGGGGGCAGCCCCATCCAGGTGCAAATTTTTGGGCCGGATCAGAACGTGTTGATTGACCTGGCCAACCAGGCCGAAAAGATCATCACCACCGTACCGGGAGCAGTTGACGTGCGCAATACCGATGCGGCGCGGGCCACCGAAGCTCAACTGATCGTTAACCGTGACCGCGCCCTTGACCTGGGTTTAGCCCCGGCGCAAGTAGCCACCACCCTGCGCACCGCTCTCAGCGGCAGCACCGTCGGCCAGTTCAACCCGCCCGGCGGCAACGAAATTGATATCACTCTGCGGGTAGCGGAATCGGCTCGCCAAAACATGAACCAATTATTGGATTTGCCGCTGGGCTACCGCAACGGCCAGCCCATCGTGTTAAGCCAGATTGCCAGGGTTGAGCGCACCCAGGCCCCGGCCCTCATCAACCGCAGCGACCGGCAGCGGGTGCTCAATGTGGGCAGCGGCGCTTCGGGGCGGGCCGCCGGTGATGTCACCAACGACATTGAAGCCGCCCTGAACGCCCAGGTTCAATTCCCGCCCGGCTACGGCTTTAAATTTGTGGGCCAATCAGAAACACAGCGCGAGTCGTTTGCCCAGTTGGGCCAATCCATGCTGCTGGGGGTCATCCTCATCTATATGTTGTTGGTGGCCCTCTTCCAAAGCTGGCTGCACCCCCTGGCCATTATGTTCTCGCTGCCCGTTACCTTGGTGGGCGCCTTTGGTGGGTTGTGGCTAACGCACAACACCCTGAACCTCATCTCCCTGTTGGGGATTATCCTGTTGATGGGGGTGGTTACAAAAAATGCCATCTTGCTGGTTGACTTTACCAACGTGCTGCGTCGAGAACGGGGCTACACCCGTAAAAACGCCCTGATCGAGGCCGGCCGCCTGCGCATCCGGCCTATCTTAATGACCACCGCCGCCATTGTATTTGCGCTGCTGCCGCTGCTGCTGGGCACCGGGGCCGGGGCAGAAAGCCGCGCCCCGCTGGCAGCCGTGGTCATCGGGGGGAATATCTCATCCACCCTGTTGACGTTGATTATTGTGCCGGTGGTTTACACCTTCCTGGATGGGGCCGGCGGTCTGACCAACCGTTTGATCAGGTGGCTGTGGGGGTCTCGCAAAGAGGACGAGCCGCCCACCCTCCCCGAACCCGAACCGGCGCCGCCCGTCCCGCCCCGGCCTGCCCCTCAACCGGGCACGGCTATCTCGCTCAACCCGTCCAACCCGGAGCCGGATGCGGCCTAGCACAACCGTTGGCGGAAATCAGTTCAATGCCATTTGATGCCTACCCGAAAACCTCCGCCGATGACACATCCCTACCCGCACCTGCGGTGGGGCAGGTGTGCGTCATCGGCGGGCAAAGGGCTGTCAGCCTGCAGGTTTTCGGATAGGCTCTTAATAGAGACGCATACCTATGACAAAGTTTTTGCAAACATCTTTAATCATCAGCTTTATCATGCTTCTTACCGGCTGTGGGTTAGGCCACGAAGCCGAAGGCGAACATCTAAAACCGATTGACCCGGCAGCCTGGCCCACCCCCAAGGTCGCCGCCGCAGCCGCGTCGCCGACTCCCTTCCCCAAAGGCATCTTGCCGACCGCCACACCCACCGCACCTGCTGCGGGCGAACCGGTGATGGTCGCCGCTACCACCGAACCGACCACCGAAGCCGGCTCCCCCTTGCCAACCCAGGGGGAGCCGGCGGCTCTGGCCAATACACCGGTTGCCAATCTCCCTATCTCCAATCTTTCCATCAATCCCAGCGCCATCATGAGCCAGTTCCCGGTCATTGCCACCGGCGTTGTGATTAGCCCGGATGCTTCTATTCGGCGGGGGCCGGGCAGCCAATATGGCGTGGCCGGCCGGATTGAATCGGGGGATGTTTTTGGCATCTTGGGCAAAAACAACGGCGGGGATTGGGTTTATGTTATTGATGCGGCCCTGTCGGCGGGGTGGCTGCCCCTGCCCCAACTGCGCGTGTTGGGGTCGCTGGCCCAGGCGCCGGTGCTGCCGCCCGACCCGATTGCCGCCCTGATCAAACAGGCGATGGCCCCGGCTGCGGCCGCTACCCCTGCGTCGGCTACGGCAGCCGGAAAGGAGCAGGTGGCTCTGGTTAACCTCAAACCGGTTGCCTCGGCCAGGGTTAACAGTGCGGCTTTAAATCTGCGCCAGGGACCGGGCAACAACTTTGCCAAAATAGCCACCCTGACCCGTGATGAGCAGCTCAATATTCTAGCCCTCAACCCGCCAAAGGATTGGGCGCTGGTAGAGCGCAGCAATAAGCAGCAAGGCTGGGCTTATTTAACCTACCTCACGACGGCTGACTCGCTGGCCAACGCGCCGGTGGTCGCTCCTGATGTTTTAAGCCAGGGGGGAGGGGGAGACTCCGCTCAACCTGTGCCTGTGGCTAACCAAACTAACGCCGCTGCCGTTGAACCGGCCGCCCCGGCCTCAACCTTGAGAGACCTGGGGCCGGTGATGACCGCTCAAATTGCACACAATCCTGTGCCGGTGCGGCCGGCGCCAAGCACCAACGATGCTCCCATCGGCGAGTTGAAATTAACCGATGAAAAGATAGAGGTGTTAGCCGCCGACCAAAGCGGCCAGTGGCTGCTGGTCAGGCCGGTGAGCACTCATCTGGGGTGGGTAGCAGTGAGCGACTTGAGCGTAGACAGTGCGCCCATCTCGGCTCAACGCCTGGACAGCGCACCGCGCGTCCATACCGCCTGGGTTGACAGCAACGCTGTTCAAACCTACTATGGGCCGGGCATTTATCATGACATGGCCGGTACATTAGCCATCAAAACTCTGGTGTGGGTGCTAGGGCTGGACGATACCAGAAGCTGGGCATTGGTCAAACCGATTCCCGGCAGTTCCGCTGCCTGGGCGCCCATCAATTACCTGAAAATCGGCGGGCGCTGGGCAGACCTGCCCGTTGCCAGGTATGAAGGTGAAGGGCCAAAGGCTGAAGAAGCGCCGGTTGCCGGTAACCAATTACCAATCACTCCTCCCAAAAACATCATCGTGTTCCAGCGTTCCAGCGGCGGCGATATCATGGTCATCAAACCCGATGGCTCCGGGCTGCGCCGCCTGACCAGCGGCATTGACCCGGTACTGTCGCCGGATGGGCAAACCGTAGCCTTTACCCGCTGGCAGGGTGAAACCGGCTCGCTGTGGCTCATCAATATTGACGGCAGCCACGAGCGCCAGGTAATGGATAATATTAAGCAGGCCAAAGGGCCGGATTGGGCGCCCGATGGCCGGCAAATTGTGCTGAACTTTCAGCAGGGCGGCCGTTTGGATTTTGAGCAAGAGTGCGTTAAATTGAAAGCCGGCAGCCGGCCCCGTCCCCCTCGCAACGCCAAAGATTTTGAGTTTAAGCTTACCGATGATTTTGAGCCGCAACTGTGTTATACCATCCCTCCCGACGAGCATTGGTCGCTAAAGGTGGTCAACCTGGCAGATGGCAGCTCTAAAGATGTGGATGGCGGCACGTATGCCTTTCGGCCTGCCTGGGACCCCGGCCAGCCCTGGCGTATTGTTTCAGACGGCGGGCGCGGGTTGTTAGAACTGGATGTGAACCGGGATTATCGCCACAGCCTCACCGACGAAGTGGGGGATGGTTCGCCGGTATTCTCACCGGATGGGCGCTTTATGGCCGTGTCGCTGGGGCGTGAGGGCGGCGGCCAGGGGTATGACATTTTTCGGCTCAATGCTAACGGCACGGGCCGGGTGCGGCTGACCGAAACTCCGCTGTGGGAGTCGGCTGCCCCCGGTCAGGACAGGTTGTGGAACAATGTCGCGCCGGCCTGGTCGCCCGATGGAGCCCAAATCGCCTTCTTGACCGATCGCACCGGTCGCTGGGAAATCTGGGTGATGAACACCGACGGGGCAAATCCGCACCCACTTTTTTCTGACAAGGTGAATAGCGAGCTGCAGCTAAACTACAATTTTGTAGATGAGCGCATGTTGAGCTGGAGATAAATAATCGGGCTAAACAGGAGCGGCAAATCTGGCAGGGGTTTACTTCAGAGGATAATCGGGATACAAAGACTGGGCACAGTCGGGGCAAAGGCCATGGCTAAATTCAACGTCGGCGTGCTCTCTGATATACACCTCCACTCGCTGCCAGCTTCCTCGCTCGTCCCGAATTTTCTTACAAGAAACACAGATGGCCAGCAAGCCAAATAATCTTTTCTCCTTGACCAGGGCTGCCTGAAGTTCGGTAATAAGTTTTTCTTGTTCGGCCACCTGCTGGCGCAAAGCTTCCAATTCTGCAATAAGTTGTATTTTTGTTTTGCGTTTATCACTCATTATCACATCATCCTTTCTAGTTACGATAATCCAAATCTAACTCGAAAGGAAGCCCCAAAAGTAGGGGTAGCTTGAGACAAGGGTACTAGTGACAAAAAGGCCGGTAGGGCATAATCCCCACCGGCCTTGTCTATCTTGAGCGCAAAAAACCTATTTTTCGCTCCGCCAGAAAACGGGTTTCTATTTTTTGGTTACCTGGCCCGGCCAGCCGCCGACATCAAGGCTCGTTTCACCATGACCGGGGCCATCGCTTTGCGATACTCGGCGCTGGCGTGAATATCGCCGATGATGTCCTCACCCAGGTTGCTGCTAACCGCTTCTGCCGCTGCTGAGATGGCGGCCTCATCCAGGGCTTTGCCAATCAGAGCAGCCTCTACGGCTTTGGCCCGCGTGGCCGCCGGCACCAGCCCGCCGACCGCCACGCCGGCCGCGCTGCATACCCCGCCGGAAACGGTTACGATGGCCGCCGCCCCAACCATGGCATACCGGGAGGCCGGGTTGAACAGCTTGGCGTAAGCCGAACCGGCGCCGGCCCCACTCTTAGCTACTTCTACAGCAACGACGATTTCCCCCTCACCCAGGGCAGTTTCAAACAACCCGGTAAAGAAATCGGTGGCTACAATGGTTCGATTCCCGTTAGGGCCGGTCACATGGATAGTTGCCCCCAGGGCGGTTAACACCGTAGGCAGGTCAGAAGCCGGGTCGGCGTGGGCAATGTTGCCGCCAATGGTCCCCCGGTTGCGCACCTGCGGGTCGCCGATCATTCCGGCTGCTTCTGACAGCACTTGAGGCACATCTTTAGAGGCGGCTATCATGGCATGGGTGGTCAGCGCTCCGATGCGCACCGAATTGCCCTGCACCGAGATACCTTTGATATCTTTGATACGGCCAATATCAACGAGCGTGCCGGGGTCGGCCAGCCGGATATTCATTACCGGGATGAGGCTGTGCCCGCCGGCCAATACCTTTGCCCCGCTGTGCTGCTGCAGCATCGAGACGGCCTCGGCAACCGAGTTAGCGCGATAGTAATCAAATTTTGGTGGATACATGGCTACCTCCCATTCTGCCCATTAGGGTGAATCGCCCGCCAGACTTTTTCAGCCGTAACGGGCATGTCAATGTGTTTGATGCCATAAGGGGTCAAAGCATCCATCACGGCATTGACCACTGCGGCCGGAGAGGCAATAGCCCCCGCTTCGCCTACCCCTTTCACGCCTAGCGGGTTGTGTGGGCAGGGGGTAACAGTCCGGTCAAGTTCATAAGATACCACGCTGTCTGCCCTGGGAACCGCATAGTCCAGGAGCGTCCCGCTCATAAGTTGGCCGTTTTCGTCATAGTGAGCTTCTTCCAACAGGGCCTGCCCCACCCCTTGAGCAATGCCGCCGTGCAATTGGCCCTCAACGATCAAGGGGTTGATGACATTGCCCACGTCGTCTACGGCCACATAGCGGTTTAGACTCACCTGGCCGGTATCCGGGTCAACCTCAACCACGGCGACGTGAGTGCCAAAGGGGTAGGTAAAGTTAGGCGGGTCATAAAAGGCCAGCTCATTGAGGCCCGGCTCCAGCCCGGCCGGGTAGTTGTGGGCCAGGTGGGCCATCAGCGCAATATCGCCAAAGCTCTTGCTTTGATCGGGCGCGCCCCGCACAAAGTATTTCCCATCATCAAAGACCACATCTTCTTCTGCCGCTTCTAACAGGTGAGCCGCAATCTTGCGCCCTTTTTCAATAATTTTGTCCACGGCTTTGGCAATGGCGCTGCCGCCCACTGCGGCGCTGCGGCTGCCGTAAGTGCCCCAACCATACTGCACCTGGCCGGTATCGCCTTCCACCACCTCGATCTTTTCCATCGGAATACCCAGCTTATCGGCAACAATCTGGGCAAAGGTGGTTTGGTGGCCCTGGCCGTGGGCCGAGGAACCGGAATAAACGGTAACTGTGCCGGTAGGATGCACCCGCACCTGGGCGCTTTCCCACTGGCCGGCTTGCGCCCCCAAAGAGCCAACTACTGCCGAAGGGGCCAGGCCGCAGGCCTCAATATAAGATGAGAAGCCAATGCCCAACAATTTACCGCCGCTTTGCCGCCGGCGGGCTTGCTCGGCCCGTACCTGCTCATAACCGACCAGTTGTAGGGCTTTGTCCATAGCCCCGGCGTAGTTGCCGCTGTCGTATTGCAGGGCCACCTGGGTTTGGTAGGGGAAGGCATCAGGCGGCACAAAATTGCGTTTGCGGATTTCAGCTTGATCCAGGCCAAGCTGCTCGGCCGCCAGGTGCATGAGCCGCTCTACCACAAAGGTTGCTTCGGGCCGGCCCGCGCCGCGATAGGCGTCAACCGGGGTGGTGTGGGTAAAGGTGGCAATCACATGCACGTGGATGGCCGGGATGTCATACTGCCCGGAAAGGAGCGTGCCATACAGATAAGTGGGGATTGCCGGGGAAAAGGTGGAGAGGTACCCCCCCATGTTGGCATAAGTATGAACCCGCAGGCCCAGAATCTTGCCGTTTCCATCCAGGGCCAGTTCTGCTTTGGTGACGTGGTCACGCCCGTGGGCGTCGGTCAAATTGCTTTCGCTGCGGGTAGCCGTCCATTTAACGGGACGGCCAATTTGCATGGAGCACCAGGCGGCCACCGCTTCGTCGGCATAGTGATGAATTTTGCTGCCAAAGCCGCCGCCCACTTCTGGGGCAATCACCCGGATTTTATGCTCCGGCAAACCCAGCGAAGCCAGGCTCATCAACAGGCGATGGATGTGGGGGTTTTGGGTGGTCATCCACAGGGTCAATTCGCCTTTGACGCTGTTATAATCGGCCAGGGTGGCGCGAGGCTCAATAGCGTGGGGGATAAGGCGGTTGTTGCGTAAATTCACACTGACCACATGGGCCGCGTTTGCAAAGGCTTGATCCGTTTTAGCCTTGTCGCCCAACTGCCAGTCAAAGGCAATATTATCGCCTAAATCTGGAAAAACCAGGGGAGCGCCCGGTTCGGCCGCTTTAGCCGGGTCAACCACAGCCGGCAGGGCCTCATATTCTACCTCTACCAGTTCGGCTGCGTCGCGGGCCGTATAGCGGTCTTCGGCCACCACCACGGCTACCCCATGCCCCACATAACGCACCGTATCTAGCGCCAGCATGCGGTGCTCTGGCGTTTTGATGCCAGGGTGGAGCCAGCCGACAGGAATAACTCCCGGCGCCCCGCTGTTTTTGGCATCCTGACCGGTGAAAACGGCAACCACCCCCGGCAGCGCCCTGGCCTTGCTGGTATCAATACTTTTGATACGGGCGTGAGCGTAAGGGCTGCGCACCACCGCAGCGTAAGTCATATTTGGCAACTGCAAATCATCGGTGTATTTACCCTTGCCTGTAATCAGGTTGGGGTCTTCTCGTCGTTTGACAGCGGTACCCACTACTTTAGCCATCACGCACCTCCTGCCATTGTTTTGGCAGCCGCCTGTACGGCCTTAACAATATTGTGGTAGCCGGTACAGCGGCAAAGATTACCTTCCAACCCATGCCGAATTTCGACTTCGCTGATATTTGGATTATTTTCGACCAGCTTGGTGGCAGCCATAATCATGCCGGGGGTACAGTAACCACACTGCAAACCATGGTTGTCCCAAAAAGCCTGCTGCATCGGATGAAGTTTACCGTTAGTGGCTAACCCTTCAATCGTGGTCACTTCGGAGCCATCTGCCTGAACCGCCAGAGTAGTACATGATTTAACCGCCAGCCCATCCAGGTGGATGGTGCAAGCCCCACATTGGCTGGTATCACAACCAATATTGGTTCCGGTTAAACCTAACACGTCCCTAATAAAGTGAACCAGCAGCATACGCGGCTCAACCTCTCTGGTATACATTGTTCCATTGACTTTGACCGTAATTTCTGTCATAGAAACCAACTCCTTCTTTGGATTTCAGATTTCGCTCACTTGGCGTGCCTTTGGCAAGATTTCTATCTATGAACTTTAGCTAGAGACATTGTTGATGCATATTTAATCGCTAATCTCTAATAATTTAACGTCCCCTCCTTTCCCAAATTTCATCGGCCACTCTGCGGGCAATGGCGTTCATCCACCAATTAATAAAGAACAGCAGCGCTACTAAACCAACCCCGGCCGCAATTAATTTAGGACGCTGCGGGGCCGGCACTAAATCATCTATCAGATGTTTAGCCACCCCCAGGGCAAACTCGGTTTGTGAAGGTTCGCCGGTTACTCCTTCCAAGACCGGCTCGCTGGCCAGGGCCATCTCAGCCACGGAGCTGGCATCCATTTGGGCGCGGGCTTTGATCTGATCATGCAGGCCGTCCAGGCTTTGCCGGGTAATGGCTTTGGCCGAGCTATCCAGCAGGCGTTGACCCACGCTGGCAATGCGCCCGCCTACCTGGGCTTCGCCGGAGTATTGCATGACGGTTGAGCCGCCATGGTCTTCCAGGCGCACCTCACCCACCCCTTTCATAAAACCGGGTGCGCCCTTGCCATCTACCTGCATACGATAACTTTCGGGGGCGTTGATATCAGACAAATGAACAATTCCTTCAAATTGACCCTGCACCGGGCCAACCCGAATCTTGAGTGCTCCCTTGTACTCATT
>CAZDMM010000133.1:0-12778 GCA_964505845.1 uncultured Caldilineaceae bacterium | reverse complement strand
CGCAGCAGGGATACTTACTTTGCCGGTTCAATTGCCATCGCCGTAATGGCCGAAAAACTGGTTGAGGTTTGGGAAGCTAATTTATAATCAACCAGTTAGACTCAGAAGTTGTCATTAAAGTGTAAAGGTCGGGATTAGTCCCGACCTTTACGGGGAATAAATGTACACGAGCCGGAAATGCTGTTGCAGCAGCATTTCCAAACAGCTTAAGGGTTACCCATTGCCAGCGACAACAGATATTGGCCGCAGCTGCCCCGTGCCTCTATATATAGTAACATATTTTGGCCTGTTTTGCCAAGTAAACTGCGGCGTCTATCTATCCCGGGTGTCGGACTCCTGCGAGTGAAAAAATTCGCTCACCTACAGGGTCGCCTCACCTCTCGGAATACCTCGCTGGCTCTAATTTATAACCACAGGAGGTAGTTAGCATGATAGAAAGCCCAGTTGAACGCTTGATGAGAGTACACTCTGATTTAGAGGTTTGGTGGGACTCCTCGCCCCTGGTTTACCGGCAGTGGGCGCAGAAGATGGTAGATTCCGCCGAACCGAACAAACGCGCGGTGTTGGCAGAACAACTGCAGCGCCTCTACAACCCGCAGGACCCGGCCCAAAGCCTGGTGCGGGGCTGTACCACCAATCCCCCACTCTCATTGACTGCAGTCAAGAGTGATCCCAAATTCTGGAACGAGTGGATTGACGACTTGACCCGGTCTAATCCCGACCTTGACCCCAGAGAGCTATCCTGGCTTACTTACAAAGAAGTGATAAAACGTGGTGCAGAGATGATGCTGCCGATCTGGCAGGCGTCGAAGGGGCGTTTTGGCTGGATTTCAGGCCAGCTTGACCCGCGCTTGTTCACCGAGACAGACGTCATGATTGCCCAGGCCCAGGAGTTAAGCTCGTTACAACCCAACGTTATGATCAAAGTGCCCGGCAGCACCCAGGGCATAGAGGTTCTCAGAGCTTTGGCCGCCAAGGGTATCTCCACCAATACCACCACCTGCTTTACCCTGCCTCAGATCATGGAGTCGGCCAGGGCTACCCAGGAAGGTTTGCGTCTGGTCCAAAAAGGTACTTATTACCTACCGGAGACGGTTGACCTGGGCAAGTGGCGGGCCGTCATTACCATGATGGTGGGGCGGCTCACCGAAAATGAAGCACTGGAAGTGCAGGCCCGCCGGCGGGGGATTGAGCTGACCTGGCAAGACAAACACTGGTTTGGCATCGCCGTTTTCCAACGCGCCTACCGTCTGCTCAAGGAAGATGGCTACCCCAGCAAGATGCTGGTCTGCTCCATGCGGCAGGGGCCGCTGGTCGTCGGCAAATCAAGGTTCTGGGACCTGGAAAAACTGGCCGGCGATGTCGTCTTTACCTGCCCACCTTATGTCCTGGAGCCGCTATTCGAGATCGGTGATAACCTCACCTTTGAGGATATTGAGACGGTGCAAGTTCCCCCCCGAGTTCTGGATAAAATGATGCAAATCCCCTATGCCATTCAAGCCTACGACCCAAACGGAATGTGGCTAGAACAGTTTAATGACCACCCGGCCACCATAGACACCGTCGCCAACTTTTCAAAGGCCATGGCCGGCCTGGAAGAGTATGTGGGGCAGCGGGTAGCCGCAGTCAGGGGAGGTGAACCGATATTAGCTTAAGACCATAAGACAGATTCTGACCGGAGTTGTTTTGAGTTCCTGCCATAGTGATTGAAAGTTCTCGAAAAGAATTTGTAACAGAGGACACAAAACACGTAACGCTTCATGAAAGAAAGGAGGTCTATCGAGATACTTACTTACCAGGCAATTCCAGAGAGGCTAGCGCCTTCATTAAGTAAGAAGGAGCCAGCCTCAAATATGCCAACAGGTAGGTGGATGATAATCTAATGTATAGAAGGTTCCAATTCCCCCTCATCATTTTAGCGAGGGGCTTCATGATCGAGTTCAAAATTGTAACTCTTTAGGAGGTATTTTATGGCTCTAGAAAGTCAACGTCTAGCAGGAGATGTAGCTATAGTCACCGGTGCAGCTTCAGGGATTGATCGCGGAATTGCCTTGAAGTTGGCCCTGAATGGCGCCGTGGCCGTTTGCGTCGACATCAATGATGTCGAAAACGAAAGAACGGTTGATATCATCAAAGACAAAGGGGGCGAGGCCTTTGCCGTACACATGGATATCTCGAACTCCCGCGAAGTCAAGGAAAAGATGAAGTATATCTATGAAAAAGCGGGCAAAATTACGATTCTGGTTAACGGCGCGGTCTTAATCAAATTCAGTCCCATCGAAACGTGCAGCGACGAAGAATGGGACAACGTGCTCAGAGTGGGCTTAACCGGCTACTTTTACTGCCTGAGGGAAGTGTATCCTTATATGAAGGCCAGTGGCGGCGGGAGAATCGTGCAACTTTCCTCTTCGTCGGCCAAGAGCGGCAGTAGTTTTGGCGGCCCCCACTATACGGCCGCCAAGGGTGGGGTGATTAGTTTGACCAAATATGTGGCCAATCGCTGGATTAAAGACAAAATTCGGACCAATACGATTTGTCCGGGTATTACCGATACTCCTTTAGGAAACCATCCCGAAGCGCCCAAGCGGTTGGAGGAATTCATAAAAGATATTCCAATGGGTAGAGTGGCCGAACCCGAAGATATCGCTGGAGTGGTCCTATTCTTGGTGTCGGACGAAAGCAGATATGTGAACGGTATTACAGTGGACGTTAACGGGGGCCGGGCCATTTACGGTAACTAAAAATAGCGGGGCTCCCAAAAATTAAACCGGAGCAACACGGGGGAGGGTAACAAATGATCTGACTGACAAGTTGTTACATTTTTACGGTCATATTCACTATCTTATCTAAAACCAAAGGAGGTTTTTTCAATGTTAAAGGTCAGAGGAACTGTACTCACCCGGGCGTCATTAGCCAAAATGATCGATTTTTCGATCCTGCACCCTCACACGACTCAGGAGCAGATTCTCGAAGGGATCGAAGTCTGCAAACGAGATAACTATAACTCCTTTTGCGTCAACCCTAACTATCTATCGCTGGTGGCCGAGGGTCTGAAAGGGACAGAAGTCGAGCCGAGCGTGGTGTTAGACTTCCCCTTTGGCGCTGGTACCGAGGCCATCAAGCTCGCCGCCGCCGAAGATATGGTCAGGCGGGGGGCTAAAGCACTCGATCTGGTAATTGACCTGGGCGCCTTGAAGAACAAGAACTACAACCTGGTCATCCAGGAAATTCGGAAAGTGGTTGAGATTGCCGGCAAAGCGATAAAAACCAAGATTATCATTGAAGCCGGCCTACTCACCAAAGACGAAATTGTGGCCGCATGTAAATGCGTAGCCGAAGGCGGCGGCACGTATGTTAAGAGTTCAACCGGCCGCGAGGCCGGCCCGTCGATGGCAGTGGTCAAGTTAATGCGCGACAGCACTCCGTTGAGTATGGGAGTAAAAGTGGCTGGAACAGGCGCATTCTGGACACCTCAGGTTGCTTTCGGAGCCATTCTGGCTGGCGCAGACCTGATCGGTACCCGAGCCGGCCCCGCAATCCTAGATGAACTACCGTTGCTGGAAGAAGTATATGGTAGCCTGGAGATCGTCAAGTAGGTACACAAACGCTCAGAAACCTTGCCGCATAAAAAAATTAACAGACTGGCCCCTCAAGCAAGGAAGGGGCCAGTTACCTCAAAAACTCTCAGCAAAAAAGGAGCTACAATGAAAGCCAAATATATCGTCGGTGTTGACGCAGGCACGATGGGTGCGCGAACGGTGGTGTTCGATCTACAAGGCAAGGAAATGGGTAGCGCTTACTATGAAACGCCAACTCGTTATCCCAAACCTGGCTGGGTTGAGCAAAGTGCTGAAGATGTGATTCAATTGGCCCACAAATCAACGCGTGACGCTATCAAAAAGAGCGGGGTTGACCCCAAGGACATCGCCGCCATCAGTTTCACCAATATGCGCTCTACCTTTGTACCTGTTGATAAAAACGGGAATTTCCTCAGCCACATCTTTATCTGGCAGGACCTTAGAGGCACAGAAATGCTGCCCTGGATGCGCGAGCGATTGGCCGCACACAATATGACAGAGATGGATCTCTACAAGATAACCGGTTTCCCCATTGGCGCGGTCTGGCCATCCTCTAAAGTTTACTGGTTCAAAAAGCATTATCCCGATTTGTACGAGAAAACCTATAAATTTATTACACCGCAGGCCATGTTAATCAAAGCTTATGGGGCCGATACCGATTACTATGATGATGACGATGACGCCGGGTGGTGGCAGATCGTTAACGCTGATACAATCGAGTATGTGCCAAAGTTAGCCAAGATTTTCGAGGTAGACGTCGAAAAGTATCCCAAGAACTACCGACCCGGCACAAGAGTTGGCGAAGTTTCCCCAGAAGTTGCTGACAGAACCGGGCTGGCTATAGGAACACCCATCATCATCGGGAGCGGCGATCAGCAGTGCGGCGCCATTGGCGTGGGCAACGCCAAAGAAGGATTGGCTTCGATCTGTTTAGGGACTGCTGGCCTATGCATTGGCTACTCCAGTAAACCTATCCGTCACCCTGAGATGAAAAACCACATCTTGGGCCATCCCGGCACCGATCATTGGCAGATGGAAGGCCATGCCAGCGCTGCGGCCAGTAGTTTCAGATGGCTGAGAAATACCCTGGGCCAGTTGGAAAAAACAGCAGCCGAAATGACCGAAATAGATGTGTATGAGCTGCTGACCAAACAAGCCGAAAAATCACCTCCAGGAGCCAAGGGTATGGTCTTCCTACCCTGGCTGGCCGGCGCGGCCTGCCCGTACTATGATTCGTACGCCAGAGCAACCTTTGTCGGTATGACCTTTAATCACACTAAAGGCGATTTGATCAGAGCGGCAATGGAGGGTATTACCTTCGAAATGCGCGATATGCTGGAAGCCCTCAAAGAAGGAGGATTGCCAAACTTTAACTATTATCGCGTAACCGGCGGTGCGGCTCGATCTTCGCTCTGGAATCAAATTCAGGCCGATATTTATGGAGGTTCGGTGGAGACCGTTAAGGTTAGCGAGGCCACTGCCCTGGGCGCGGCTATGCTGGCGACGCTTGGCGTTGGCATCTACAAGGACATCCATGAAGCGATTGAAAATATGGTTCACGTTGATAATCGTTGGGAGCCGATCCCGGAGAACGTAAAGGTCTATAATGAGATGTTCGGTATCTTCAGAGATACCTATCAAGCCCTGAAAGACAAGGTGTTCCCGGCGATCTCAAAACACCAAGGGGTGGAATAACTGTTTAACTACCCTCCGGCAGGTTGGTAAAAAGGATCTCGCAGATCAAACTCGCCGGAGGGTATATCTCCAGAATAACTTTTACGAGATTCATAGAAATACGATGTCAATACCCATCATCTGCTTTGATTTCGACGGTACGCTCGTAAATAGTGAGCGCCGTATCCACCCCTCTGATGTGGAAATTTTGACCACCGAACGTCGCGCCGTCTTTATCCCGGCTACTGCTCGCCTGCTGCCTTCGGTCCGGCGCATCTTTGAGTGGAACAACTTATTCATCAATCAACCCATCTCACTGCCGCTCGTCTTGCAGAATGGCGCACTGCTTTATAGTCCCACTGAAATCCTACAAGCCCAGTTCCCCTTTCCAGATGAGGTTCAAACCGCGCTGATTGAGGTGATGATGTCGCACCCTCAGGCAACCTTCTGGCTCTATACCGCCACTGAAGTTTATGAGTTGTGGCCCACCCCGGCAACCAGAGAAATGGCGCAACGCTTTAACGTGGACCTGCAACCTTTGACCTCAGCCAGCTTGGCCCAACAGTTTACCAAGGCGGTCTGTCTGGCCAGTACATTCCAACCCGTAGAAGTTTTTGCCGCCAAGATTGCCGGATTAAACCTGGAGCAATGTTACTCCCTGCCAACAGTCTTAGAAATCAATCGAATTGGTGTTGACAAGGGTTATGGCTTAACGACCCTACTGGATATCCTAAATTTAAGCGATGCCGATATTATCGCTGCTGGAGACGGCGAGAATGACCTACCCCTGTTTGATCTGGCTCAGCTCTCTTTTGCACCCAACACCAGCCCGACAACGGTCTGCGCTCGCGCCGATCATGTGATTACTGTAGCCGAAACCGGCTTGTTTACCCCCATCCTTCGGGCAGTCGGTTTACGGTAGCAATGCTTGCCGGTTGAGTTTTCACTGGCGTTCCTGTTTTGATTATTCCCATCGGCACCGGCCCCATAGTTCAGTTTGCCATCGAGGTCAAGGCCATCCTGACCGACCCCAAGTCCATCCTCGGTGAGAAGGGCAAGCAGACCGGCACGGCGGATCCGGTCTTTAACAGCGGCGACGAGGTGGCCTTGATGGTGAATGGCCTGGGTGGCACGCCCATTTTGGAGTTGTACCTGGTATACGGCTATGCTCATAAGAAATTGGAAGAGAAAGGAATAAAAATTTGGCGCAGCTATGTGGGTGAGTACTGCACCTCCCTGGAGATGGCCGGAATGTCCATCACGTTGTGCAAGGTTGATGACCAGTTGAAAAAACTCTTCACCGCCCCCGCCGAAATCCCCATCCACGTCTTCTAACCACTTTTTGTTTTAACTTTCTGAGAGGGCGCCTTTTCCGTTGATAATAAGAATCTTCACAACATCAAGGTAAAGGCGTCCTCTCCTGGGCGTACGCCCTTTTTATGGCGAGCAGTTGTGATAAACATCACGCAGACATCTTTTTAAACTTACTCATTTTTTTGTTTTACGTTATGCTGTACCAGCATGACGCTTTGTAATAAATTTAGAAAGAGGATCATATGCGCTGTGTATTTATCGCCGGGCGGACGACCAAGCAAGGGCAGCATGTTAATATTGGAAAAAACAGGGGCTGAAAGGACGAAGGACGCTGAAGCGCCCTAAAAAAGTCAATTTTAGCCCAATCGGGCTTCGCTCTTTCAGCACGATGGCTTTAGCTCGTGCTCCTGACGATAACCCCTTGAAACACATATTGTGCTGGATCCAAAGGTTTCTCACACCAGCCACATAGCCTGCGTCCATATCGCCACCGCCGTAACCAGCATCAGCGCGCCGGGCACAGTTTACCGGATGGATGAGGTTCCCCTGGAGGTTCGGCCGGCCCTGCAATCACCCTACCCCACCGATGAGGAGGTGTTGCAGCGGATTCAAATCGCCGTTGCAGCCAGGATGTCTAATGGAAACGGCGCAACGCCTAAGCTGTCCCCCCGCTTGGCTCAGGCCGCGCCGAGCAAGGTAGCCGCAAGATGAACACAGTCACATTGACCTTCACAGAAGGGTTGGCGCCCCCCTGGAAGCCGAGGTCATCTCACCCGATATTATCGGCGCTTTGTCGTACCCCGAAATCCTGAAGCTGCCGGTGTTTTTAGGCAACCAAAAATGCCAGTTGGGGGATTTCTTTGAAGTGGACGGCGAAAAAAGCGTCTACCTGGAGCTGCGCGGTGATCTGTCTCGCGTCAAGTGGATTGGCCGAGCCATGACCCAGGGGAGCATCACCATCCAGGGGAACGCCGGGATGCACCTGGGCGCTTTTATGAGCGGCGGCACAATTACCGTCCACGGTAACAGCGGGGATTGGCTGGGCGCGGAGATGTCGGGCGGCCTGATTCACATTCATGGCAAGGCCAGCGGGCAGGTTGGCGCGGCCTATCGCGGCAGCAACAACGGCATGCAGGGCGGCGAGATTGTGATTAACGGCAGCGCCGGGATCGAGGTCGGCATGCGCATGCGGTGAGGTCTCATCAGCATTCAGGGGCGGGTGGGGGATTTTGCCGGTTTGCAGATGAAGGGGGGCATGCTGTTCTTGCTGGGCAAAGCCGGCCTCCGCACCGGGGCATGGATGTCCAGAGGCACGATTGTTGCCTTTGAGCCGCTCACCCTCCTGCCCACTTTTATCTACGCCTGCATCTACAATCCGACCTTCTTGCGGCTTTACTTGAAACACCTGCAAAAGTTGGGAGTGCCGACTCCTGAGCACGGCTGGGGCGGCATGTACCAACGCTTCAGCGGGGATACCTCCGGCCTGGGCAAGGGCGAAATCCTGGTCTGCCAACCCGCGGCCGGGTAGCGACCACAGCGCGTGATAAATTCAGAAGCTTATCACCTCAATTTTGTAAATTTTTACTTCGCGTTATACTAAACTCACCTAACTCTTTACTCAGGGGGCTATTGATGGGAGTGAAGCGTTCGCCTCGGCCGGATGAGCCATTTTGCAGCCTTTCGACCTTCATCCATATTTTCCTGCTCACAAAAATATAGACCTCTGAGAAACAACCTACTTTTTGGGATAAGCTATTTTCGAGGTGGAAAATTTATGGAACATCGTCTTTGGATCAATGGTGAATGGACGGACAGCGCCGGCGGCGGGAAGATGGGGATTGAAAACCCGGCTACGGGAGAACAGATTGCCGAAGTGCTCGATGCCAGCCGGGCCGATGTAGACCGGGCGGTGCAGGCGGCCAAAACCGCTTTCTATGATGGCCGCTGGTCTAAATTGACGCCGGGCCAACGCTCCCTGGCCTTGTGGAAGCTGGCCAATCTGCTAGAAAGCCGGGCCGAAGAATTTGCCCGCCTGGAGTCAGAAAATACCGGCAAACCTTACCACTTTGTCAGCCTGGGCGGCGATATCCCCTTTGCGGTGGACAATCTGCGCTTCTTTGCCACCGCCGCCCGCGATACCCACGGCAACAATGCGGGCGAGTACATGGCCAATTACACCTCGATTTTCCGGCGCGAGCCGGTCGGCGTGGTGGGCCAAATTACCTCCTGGAATTACCCACTGATGATGGCGGCCTGGAAAATCGGGCCGGCCCTGGCCGCCGGCTGCACCATCGTGCTCAAACCGGCCCCGACCACTCCCTTGACCACGCTCTTGCTGGCCGACCTGCTGGCCGAAGCCGGTATTCCGGCGGGCGTGGTCAACATCGTCACCGGCGGCAACGACACCGGCCGGGCCATCGTGGAGCACCCTGACATCTGCATGGTCAGCCTGACCGGCTCCACCAACACCGGCAAAAAGGTCGCGCACCGCCGCCGACACCCTCAAGCGGGTTCACCTGGAACTGGGCCGCAAAGCGCCGCTGCTGGTTTTTGACGACGCCGATATCCAACTCCTGGCCGAAAAAGCTGCGGTGGCTGCCACCATCAACACCGGGCAGGACTGCAACGCCGCCACGCGGGTCTACGTGGCTCTAAACTAGCGAAGCTGCGTTGAGCCGCAAAGTGACATTATCTTGTCTGGAAATAAGGATATAATCCCGGATCGCAGCGGTTTTCGCGCGACGTACCATTGCGCTCTCACTCGTAGTTTGTGACATCTGACACTACAGTAATCCCCTTTTTTGTGTTATACTGAGCTACGGGTGAGGTTGTAGAATATTTCATAAAGATATTACCGAGCCGTCGGGTTGTCCCTCGTCTGGCTGAGCGCCGGCGAGCAAAGGAGGCGCAAGATGAAGTATCAAAACCTTAAGCGGCTGTGGGTTATCATCCTGGTGATAACCGTCTTGTTGGTGGCTGTTATATTGAGCCTGGGGTATCAATCTTTCAAAATTATAGAAAAGGCTGGTCTCAACGACTTAAACCAGCCGCAACTGTTCCTGGTAGGTTTGAGCATCCTGATCATCCTTTTTGGTTCGGTCTATGGTTGGGTGCTGTTCTATCGCACCCGGAAGTTTCTGGAAAAGGAGATTGAAAACAAGATTGAGGGGTTGCGGGAAGCTGAGGATCGCTACCGCCGGTTGGTGGAGCTTTCTCCGCATGGAATTGGTATTCAGAGCGAAGATAAGATTGTCTTTATGAATAGTGTCGGGGCAAAACTTTTTGGCGCAGAAAACCCGGCCCAACTCCTGGGCAAATCGGTCTGGGATTTTGTGCTGCCTAAGCACCAGGCTATGCTCAAGGAGCGTTATCGGCCCATGAAGGAACAAAAAAAGAAGGTTTCTCTCATCGAACAAAGATTCATCCGGCTCGACGGGACATCTGTAGATGCAGAGATGATAGTTACACCTTTTACCTTCCAAGGCAAGCCAGCGTTCCAGGCTATCTTCCACGATATTACGGAACGCAAGCGAGCGGAGGAGGCGCTGAAAGCGGCCTACACCTTTCAACAAGCAATCCTTGATGGCGTGGCCCATCCCATCATGGTGATCGGCGCAGATTACCGGGTGAAGTTGATGAATCGAGCGGCGTGTGAGTTTTCGGGCGGAGACTTTGGCGTTTCAAACCCTATATTTTGCTATCAAGTTTCTCACCAGCGTGAAACGCCTTGCAACGGATTAGAACATCCTTGCCCCATGGAACAGGTCCGCCAGTCCGGCCAGGCGGTCACGGTGGTCCACCAACACTATCAGACCAATGGGCAGCTACGATACGTCGAGATTATAGCCTCACCCTTATGGGGGCCGGATGGCGCGTTTCAGGGCATCATCGAGTCTATTCGTGACATCACCGAGCGGACCGCAGATAAGCCGGACCAACCGGCGCAAGGAGTGACCCCCTCCGAGGACGACCTGGAACAATTTGCCCACAAAGTGGTCAAGTCTTTTCAGGACTTCTTTAGCAAATTACCCCCAGACCAAATGAACTGAAATATAAATGGGGCAAAGGGCTGGGAGAAATAATGGACTATGGCGTCTAAATTACGATCCCGTTTCCGATTCTTCAGGATGAACTTGCGGACTAAAGTTGCGCTGGGGGTGGCCTTGCCGATTTTGTTGGTGCTCATTTTATTGTCTCTGGTTCACTACCGGCATAACTATCAGTTGGTGGAAGACCAGATTGCCCTGACCGCCATGCAGTTGGGCGAGGTGATGAGGGGCAGCCTGCGCCTTGCGATGCTCTCCAATGACCGCGAGATGCTCGCCCAGACCCTCTTCGAAATTGGGGCCATGAAAAATGTGCAGCAGGTGCAAATCATTGGCCCTGATGGCCGGGTGAAAGTAGCCAGTAGCCGTGAGAAAGTGGGCGCGCTCTGGCAAGCTGACGCTCCGGGGTGCAGAGAATGTCACCAATTCCCGGCCGAGTCCCGGCCTCGCACCACCCATTTCACGACTGTGGCCGGCCTGCTGCGGATTTCCACACCCATTGCCAATGAGCCGGATTGCGCCGGCTGTCACTCCCAAAAAAGCCGTTACCTCGGCGTGCTGCTGGCCGATGTCTCGGTTATTGATATTGAAAAGCATCTTCTCTATAACCTCCAGGTTGACCTGGCGATCTCCCTCGGCCTTACCTTATTAGTAACTCTCGGCGCTTATCTACTGATTCATTGGCTGGTGGTCCGGCGAGTGGAGTTTTTTCGCCCGGCCCTGGCCGAGTTTGCTGCCGCCAATTTTGCTTTCCGCTTGCCCTCAGCCTCGGCCCCGACCGATGAATTGGACGAACTGGCCGGCGCTTTCAATCGTATGGCGGATGAACTTGACCGCCGTGGGCGCGAGGAGAAAGAACAAAGTAAACTGCGGCAGCAGGCCATTGCTGAAGAACGCGGGCGCATTGCCCGCGAACTTCATGACGGGCTGGCTCAGGTGCTGGGGTATGTCAACACCAAAGCCATGGCGGTGCGGCTCATGCTTCAAAACCACCAAATAGAGGTTGCCAATCAAACTCTACTCCAACTTGAGGAAGCAGCCCGTGAATTGTTTGTTGACGTGCGCGAGGCCATCCTGGATTTGAGGATAATGGGGCAGGAAGAAGCGAGCCTAGCTGCTACCTTAAAGGAGTTTACCGCCCAATTTAGCCGGCTTAGCAACCTGCCCGTTGAACTGACGCTCGCGCCGGCCGTCGAAAATCTAACGCTGCTGCCCGAAACGAAACTGCAACTGCTCCGCATCGCCCAGGAATCGTTGACGAATATCCGCAAGCATGCCTCAGCCAGCAGAGCATGCGTGAGCCTGCAAGCAAACGGCAACATGCTGGAGTTAACGATCGGCGATGACGGAGGAGGCTTTGAGCTTGACCGCATCCAAACGATTGGCCCGCCCCATTTTGGATTGGGTACGATGCGCGAACGGGCCGAAGCCATCCAGGCCGAGTTGAAATTGGAATCCGGGCCGGGCAGCGGAACTCGCGTTATCGTTCGCCTGCCGTTCAAAAAGGAGTTTTAACCCATGCGCGTCCTGGTTGCCGACGATCACTCCTTATTTCGTGATGGCATCATTAGCCTGCTCGAAGCAGCCGGCCTGGAGGTGGTGGGGCAGGTGGGCGATGGCCGGGCCGCGGTTGAAGCGGCGCTGCGCCTGCAGCCCGATCTGGTGCTGATGGACATTGATATGCCCCAGATGAGTGGGTTGGAGGCTTTGCATCTGATCAAAAAAGAGTCGCCAGAAATCCAGGTAGTTATGCTCACCGTCTGTGAGGACGACGCCAAATTGTTTGAAGCTATCCAGTCTGGAGCGCAGGGTTACTTACTGAAGAGTCTGGATACCAACGAGTTCCTTGAGATGTTGGATGGCCTGCAACGGGGTGAGGCTGCTATGACTCGCCAGACCATTGCCCGGCTGATGAAAAGGGTGGCTGCCCCGCCTCTTCCCCAGACGGAGCCGGTCCAAAATTTGACGAAACGGGAGATCGAACTCCTTCGGTTAGTGGCGAAAGGGATGCCAAACAAGGCTATTGCCCAGGTTCTATCTGTCAGCGAGAACACGGTTAAGTATCATTTAAGGAACATCCTCCAAAAACTGGGCGTGCAGAACCGGACCGAAGCTGTAACCCAGGCTATCCGCGCCGGGTGGCTTGATCTCCCCTCCTCAAGTTAA
>CAZDMM010000132.1:0-12797 GCA_964505845.1 uncultured Caldilineaceae bacterium | reverse complement strand
TCCCTCTCACCGAGCGCACCAGCAATTATGGCCTGGTTCTGCCCGACAAAATTACCATCTACCAGAGGAGCATCGAGCAGGTTTGCCGTACCCCGGAAGAAGTAACCCAACTGGTGCAGCGCACCGTGAAGCATGAGATTGCCCATCACTTTGGCATTAGCGATGACCGGCTGCGCGAACTGGGCGCGTATTAATAGCCAATAGTCAATTGCCAATAGGTTAACCTGATGGATAAGAAACTGGTTTATTCCACCCGCAGTGGGGATGAGCGCAAAAAGCCGGAGGCCGGGCCTGGGCCGCGTCACTCCTTGCCGCCCCAGCAGCAAAACCTCAAAGTGATGCGCGATAAGAAAGGGCGTGGCGGCAAGGTGGTGACGGTGATTACCGGCTTTGCCCTGGCCGAAGCCGATTTGAACGAGCTATCCAAAACGCTCAAAAGTTTGTGCGGCGCAGGCGGCACGGTTAAAATTGAGGCCGGAACCCAGATCATTGAAGTGCAGGGCGACCACCGGGAAAAGGTGGCGGAAAAATTAAAATCATTAGGCTACAAGGTTAAGTTGGCCGGAGGTTGAGGTGCATATGTTTATCGTGATGAATCGTTTTTTTGTTAAGCCGGAATTTGCGGCCCAATTTGAGGCGCGGGTGCAGAATCGGCCCGGCCAGGTTGACCGGCAGCCGGGTTTTCAACGGGTGCAGTTGCTGCGCCCGGCCAACCCCGATGCCCCCTACATTGTGCTGACCGTGTGGGAAAGCGAGGCGCATTTTGAAGCCTGGGTCAAAGCCGATACTTTTACCGCCAGCCACGCCGGGCCGCGCACCCTCTCGGCCGACATCTTTACCCGGCCCAACCAGGTGGAAACATTTGAAGTTTTACTCGACAGCGCCGGCGCTTAGGCGTTGTCCATTATTAACTTTTCGGTTTCAAAGGGGTTGTTGGTAATTAGAGCGTGTTTCTTAAAAAAGAAACCGGGTTTTTGAGAACTATTTGACCATACTTTGGGCAAAGAGACAGCCATTTTAAGGCTTAAAAACCCGGTTTCTGCGCCTAAAAATGTCCCAAAGCCATTTAAGAAACACGTTCTTACCAATCACGTTTTTTAGGCAAGCAGACCCGGTACTAAAGTAGGGCTTATAAGATTACCGCTCTTTTGGTAAAATAAGCCTCAATGAAATATCTCAAACTCGTCCTCCTTGCAGCGACTTCGTTCTTGATGTTGAGCCTTGGCCTCAATTTGAGGCCGCCGGCTCCGGTTTATGCCGATAATCCCTCGGCCCACGCCGATGATAGTCTGAGCGGACAGGCCGATACCACCCCGCCCGGCTTTCCGGCCAACCCCTTGCTTACCCCCGCCGATGCAGCCACAGTTGATACCTTTCACCCTCTGTTTGACTGGCTTGATGCCACCGACGCGGAGAGCGAGGTGGTCAGCTATACCCTGGCTATCACCACCAGTCTGGGCGAAACTGTCAGCTTCACCACCACCGCTTCAACTTATCAGCCCCCCAATTACCTGGTCAACGGCGTCTACACCTGGACGGTGCAGGCTTTTGACGCGGCGGGCAACGCCAGCGATTGGGTGACTCCCCCTTATACCTTTACGGTGCAAGCTACAGCCCTGGTCTATCTGCCGTTTCTGGCTAAATCCGACTGCCCGGTCTCCTCAATCTCATCCTACAGCCTCATCCCCGTTGATGGGCCGCGCGCCGACCGGCCCGACTACCTGCATGCCGACTTGAATCTGGCGCTGCGGGGCTATGAGCCAACCGGCGGTTTCTTGGGCCTGGTCAATTATAGCGGCAGCACCGACGCCAATGCCCCGCAGTTAGCCGGGCTGCTAGAGCCGAACCGCTTCCCAGGGGTCAGCTCACTTTATCAGGTTTATCATTGGAACTGGGCCTGCGGCGCCCAGGGCTGCCGCGGGCCGCTCATCACCAATCCGGCCGTCACCTTGATCGGCTTGCCGGCCGGGGCGGGGGAACCTGTTTTTATCCCGGAGCGCAGCCCGGAGATTTACGGGGGCGGCTACAAGGTGATGGTTTTGTATGCCGAAGAGAAGCGGATCACGCTGGGTTACACGCGCCAGGATACCGTCGCTAACGGCTATGCCGTTCACCTGGAGGGACTCTGTGTTGATCCAAACCTGCTAACCCTGTACCGCGCCCAGGTAGACGGGAACGGTTTTCACACCACCGGCTGGCTGCCCGGCCTCAAAAACAATCAGGCCATCGGCACAATCTTGACCGGCGAGGTCAGAGTGGCCGTTCGGGACCGGGGCGCTTTTATGGACCCCCGCTCCCGCAAAGATTGGTGGCAGGGATATTAGCAGACCGCTGATGGTTGGCCGCTGCAAAAACGACAAACCCGTTTTCTTGCGTAGGAGAAAACGGGTTTGTTTTGTTGATGTGCTCACCTGTTGACATCTTGCCCCTCGATTTTTGCGCTCATCCGGTGAGAGATATAATGGGGGCGTTATGAAATTGACCTCACACGTCCTCCTCAATGCCTATAGCCAGGGCATCTTCCCCATGGCCGATGAAGACGGAACCATTTACTGGTACGACCCCGACCCTCGGGCCATCATTCCGCTTGACGCTTTTCACATACCCCACTCTTTAACCCGCACCGTCCGGCGCGGCGGTTTTGAAGTTCGTTTTAATACCGCTTTCCGGGTGGTGATGCAGGCTTGCGCCGAACCCGGCCCTGGCCGCGAGAAAACCTGGATCAGCCCGGAATTTATCCATGCTTACACCGAACTGCACCAACTCGGCTTTGCCCACAGCGTTGAAACCTGGATTGACAACCGATTGGTGGGCGGATTGTATGGGGTGGCGCTGGGGGGACTCTTTGCCGGGGAGAGTATGTTTAGCCGCGCCACCGACGCCAGTAAAATTGCCCTGGTTTACCTGGTGGAGCGTCTGCGCCGGCGCGGCTTTACCTTGCTCGATACCCAGTTTATGACCGAGCATCTACGGCGGTTTGGCGCTATTGAGATACGCCGCGCCGAATACAAAACCCGGCTGGCCCACGCCTTGACAGTTTGGACCCAATTTTAAGAGAAAGATTCGGGCCAAAGGTGACTGGCACTTGATCGGCCATAAATTTTGCTGTTCACAATCGTCTTGCCAGAGAAGAAAAGTGCCAGTCACCTATATAGAGTTACCGAGAAGGAGGAAATTGATGCGCATTGCCATTTTTGGAACCGGCGGAGTAGGCGGCTACCTGGGCGGGCGGCTGGCCGAGGCCGGAGAAGAGGTCATTTTTATTGCCCGCGGAGAGCATCTGCGGGCCATTCAAACCGGTGGTTTGCGGGTCGAAAGTATCCTGGGTGATTTTATTATCCAGCCGGCCCAGGCCAGCGACAACCCGGCCGAGGTGGGGCCGGTGGATGTGGTTTTGGTGGGGGTCAAAACCTGGCAGGTGAGCGAAGCGGCCCAGGCCCTCCGGCCCTTGGTGGGGCCGGATACTGTTGTGACGCCGCTCCAAAATGGGGTGGATGCGCCGGGCGAGCTGGCGGCGGTGCTGGGAGTGGAGCACGTGTTGGGCGGGCTGTGTGGCATGATGGCCTTCATCGCCGGGCCGGGGCACATTCGCCACACCGGGATTGAGCCGTTTATCGCCTTTGGGGAATTGGACCACCGCCACAGTGAGCGGGTTGAGCGGCTGCGCCAGGCTTTTTTACGGGCCAAAGGCGTCATCGTGGAGGTTCCCGCCGATATTCATGTGGCTATGTGGCAAAAGTTTATGCTCATTGCTACCTGGAGCGGCGTTGGAGCGGTTACTCGGGCCCCTATAGGCGTGCTACGCCATCTACCGGAGACGCGGCAAATGTTAGAGCAGTCCCTCCAGGAAATTCACCGGGTAGCCCTGGCTCACCAGGTTGCTCTGCCGGTGGAGGCCATCGGCCAGACAATGGCCTTTTTTGACAACGTGCCTCCGCATGGCACTGCCTCGATGCAGCGGGATGTTATGGCCGGCCGCCCCTCGGAACTGCACTCGCAGAATGGGGCGGTAGTGCGTCTGGGCCGGGAGGCCGGCGTGTCTACGCCGCTGCATACCTTTATCTACCACAGCCTGCTGCCGGCCGAACTGCAAGCGCGCGACCAGCTTGAATTTGCAGTTTGACTGGCAGATTTTCAAAATTCTTTCAAAACAACGCACAGTTTTAGCCGGCATATCCGTCATATCTATTGTAACTGCCCAAATGTGCCATTTTGACCCGCGCCTGACAGGCGGAGAGAAATCCATATTTTAGGGTTGGGCCATACAAAATCATTTTATCAAGAAGGAGAGTAACGTATGTCGGTTTCACTGCTGCGGGCGCAATTTAAAAACGCCCATGAGGTGTTAGAAGGGACGATGGAGGGCTTGACCTCGGCCCAGGCTCACTGGACGCCGCCGGGGGTGGCTAATCCTCTGGGAGCTACGTACGTCCATGTGGCGGTTTCGGAGGATGGGGTGATTGGGGGCATGCTCAAAGGAGGCCCACCGCTGCTGGCTGCGGCCTGGGCCGGCAAAGTGGGGGTGAGTGAACTGCCTCCCATGCCGGGGGGGGAAGGGCTGCCGCCCTGGGATGCCTGGGCCAGAAAGGTGCAGGTTGACCTGCCGGCGGTGCGGGCCTACGCCCAGGCGGTCTACGCCGCTACCGATGCTTACCTGGCCTCCCTGCCTGATGAGGCCCTGAACCAGTCGTTAGACCTCGGCCCGCTGGGGCAGTATACCCTGGGGTCGTTCTTAACGGTGATGTTGTTCAATGTGGCCTGGCACACCGGCGAAATCTCTTCTTTGAAGGGGCTGCAAGGGCTGAGGGGCTACCCCTTCTAAAGGATGAAGGCTGAAGGCGGAAGGTAGAAAATAGATTCCCTCTTCCGCGGTTTGGATAAGGAGAACTCGGCTTGTCGTCTGGATAAGCCGAGTTTTTTGTGGTACAGCATTTCATCAGTCTATTAGACCGGGGTCGAGGCTTTAACCGAGTTTAGCTTTGTCTCGGCTAAAGCCTCAAACCCAATTTGTTATGAATTCATCAGTACAGTTCTTGTGGCAGGTTAAACCGGGGGAAGAGGGTGGGGGTCAAAAAGGCGGTAATGTGGGCAATTTGCTCGCCCGTAAAGACCAGCACTTGCAGGGCGAGCGGGCGATAAACCCCGCCGGCCTCATCACGCTCATAGATGCCGCAGGCGGGGTGAGTGTTGGCCCAGGTGGGCTTTAGCCGCCAGCGATCAGCAGCGGCCCCGGTAAAAAAGGCGGGAACCATAAAGGCGCTGATGGCCTCCCGCCCCTGATACCAGGTGGGTGAAGGCGGCATGGTCGCAACGGCGTCTTCTTTCAACAGGGCAATCAAAGTTGGCACGTCGGCCGCTTCCCAGGCCTGGATATAGCGGTTGAGCAAGGCACGGAGGGTATCATTGGCCGGCGGCGGAGCCAGGGGGTCGCTGTGGTGGTAATGCCGGGCCAGCGTTACCCGCGCCCGGTGCAGCGCGCTGTTCACCGCCGAAACGGTGGTCTCCAGCAGTTCGGCGGCTTCATCGGCGTGCCAGTCCAGGACATCTCGCAAGATGAGGACGGCCCGCTGGCGGGGAGGGAGCAGATGCAGAGCCGCCATAAAAGCCAGCGTTATACTTTCACGGAGGGTGTAACGCGCTTCGGGGCTGGTCTGGGCCACTTCGGGCAGAGAGTCGTCGGGGAATGGCTCCAGCCAGATGGGGTCGAGGATGGGCGGCGCAAAGGGTTGGCCCGGCATGGAAGGCGGGTAGGCGTCCAGCGGCAGCACCCGTTTGGGGCGTTTTTCCAGCGTATCCAGGCAAGCATTGGTGGCAATTTTGTAAAGCCAGGCCCGCAGCGAGGCCCGGCCTTCAAAGGTATCCAGGCGCCGCCAGGCCCGCAGCAACGTTTCCTGCACCAAATCCTCGGCATCCTGCAAGGAGCCAAGCATGCGGTAGCAGTGCAGTTGCAGTTCCCGCCGGTACGGTTCCGTCAGGTAGCTAAATTCGTGCTGGTTGCCGGCCCGCGCCGCCGCTAAACGATTGATTTCAGCCGGATTCAAGCTTGCTCTCCCTCATGGTGTGCTCCCCTTTAAACAATGCTTTGGGCGGGGATGAGGAGATTAGAAGATTGTTCTTTTATTTTTTATCCCCAAATCTCCAAATCCCGGCCAATTTTTACGCCTCTATTCAGGCGGTGTGTGGTAACAAACTATTACTCCGGCCCAATCATCTTTTCGGGCCGCACCACCTGATCAAACTTTTCACCGGTCAGCAAACCTAGCTCGATGGCGGCCTGGCGTAGGGTGGTGTTCTCTTTGTGGGCTTTTTTGGCTACTTTGGCCGCGTTATCGTAACCGATATGCGGGTTGAGAGCGGTGACCAGCATGAGCGAATTTTTCAGATAGCCTTCGATGACGGCCATATTGGGTGCAATGCCGATGGCGCAGTGCTCGTTGAAGGATTCGCAGGCGTCGCCCAGCAGCCGGATGGAGTTGAGTAGATTAAAAATCATCACCGGCTTAAAGACGTTCAGCTCAAAGTTGCCCGACATCCCGCCAATGTTGACTGCCACATCGTTGCCCATCACCTGGGCGCAAACCATCGTCATGGCCTCGGATTGGGTGGGGTTGACCTTGCCGGGCATAATTGAACTGCCGGGTTCGTTCTCCGGGATGATTAATTCGCCAATGCCGCAGCGGGGGCCAGAGGCCAGCCAGCGCACATCATTGGCAATTTTGTTGAGCGAAGCGGCCAGGGTTTTCATAGCGCCGCTGGCAAACACGATGGCATCGTGAGCCGCCAGAGACTCAAACTTGTTGGGGGCGGTGCGGAAGGGCAGACCTGTAATTTGGGCGATGTGAGCGGCCGCTTTGACGGCAAATTCCGGATGAGTATTCAGCCCGGTTCCGACCGCCGTGCCGCCCAGGGCCAGCTCATAAAGCATGTCCAAAACCTGGTCCAGGCGTTTGAGGTCATTATCCAGCATTTGGACGTAGCCGGAAAATTCCTGGCCCAGGGTTAAAGGCACGGCGTCCATCAAATGGGTGCGGCCAATTTTGATGATGTCTTTGAATTCGACGGATTTAGCCTGGAGGGTGTTACGCAACGTTTTAACGGCGGGGATCAGGTGGTGAACAATCCGCTCGGCTGCGGCTATGTGCATGGCGGTGGGGAAGGTGTCATTGGAAGATTGGGCCTTGTTGACGTCATCGTTGGGGTGGATGGGTTTTTTGCTGCCCATCACGCCGCCGGCCATCTCAATTGCCCGGTTAGAGATGACTTCATTGGCGTTCATGTTGCTTTGGGTGCCGCTGCCGGTTTGCCACACCGACAGGGGGAAGTGCTCATCCAGTTTGCCCTCGATGACCTCATCGGCGGCGCGGACGATTAAATCGGCTTTTTCGGCAAAATTGGGATACAGTTCTTTGTTGGTCAGGGCGGCCGCTTTTTTGAGGATGCCCATGGCCCGAATCATTTCGCGGGGGAAGCGGTCGGCCCCAATTTTAAAGTGTATCAGTGAGCGAGCCGTTTGCGCCCCATAATATTTGTCGGCAGGCACTTCAATCTGGCCCATCGTATCGCTTTCAATACGGTATTGCATCGGTCTCTCCTTATAAAAATAATAGTGAATTTGAACACAGTTTGGTTGTACCTAAAGATACACCGAGGTGCGCCGGGCCAGTAGTGCTATGTGTCACTTTGTTGTTTGTCAATTGTCATTTTTTGCCGGTCAGGCCAGGGTAATCACGTGATATTCTTCGCGCATTACTTCCCGGCCGTATTGGTCCAGCATGCGGTGGCGGTCGGCGACTCGTTTGAGCACGGCCTCCAGGTCTTTAATCTGGCTGGGGTGGCAGCGAATGGCCTGGAGTTTGCGCTCAAAAACCCCGGTAATATCTACCCAGCGGGTGGGGTGATTGGTTCCGGCCAGGTAAACTTCTTTAACGCTGTGGGGTTCGAGCCCCTGGGCCAGCAGTTCAGGATGGTACATGCGATTGCGGGCGGCGGGGAAGATGGCGTCAATGGCTACCTCGCCGGCGGCGCGATGGTCGGCGTGGTTGATGTGTTGGCCTGCGGCAAAGTAGCGGGTGGGGTCCAGGGTGATGACGGCCTCGGGTTGGTAGCGGCGGATTTCGGCCACCACGCGCTGGCGTAGACTCAGGGTGGATTGCAGTTCGCCGTCCAGCTCGTCAAAAAAGATAACCCGTTTGACGCCCAAAACCTGGGCGGCGGCGTGCTGCTCGGCCTGGCGAATGGCTACCAGTTTTTCTGGGGTCATGCCGGGGTCATCGCTGCCTTTGTTGCCGTTGGTGAGGATGAGGTAGGTCACCTCGGTACCGGCGGCGCACCACAGGGCAATCAGGCCGCCGCTAAAAAATTCGGGGTCATCGGGATGGGCCATGATCACCATGGCGCGCTGCGGCACAATCAAGTCAGTCATCTTGGTCTCTTTAAAATCTCCGGTAGGCAGAAGTTAGCGCGTTTATCCCATAAATAAAAAGCGGCACGCCAAAAGTTAAGCGTAATCCGCTTTTTAAACAGAGGGTGAAGAACAGCCGAAAGAATTAGTGGCGTTGCTCGTCCAGATCGTAATCCCAATAGCCGGGACCTTCGGTAAAGTAGGCCGCATTGCGAGCAATATCGGCCTCATACTCGGCCGGCACGTCTTCTTCGGGGAAGATAGCTTCGGGCGGGCACACCGGGACGCAGGCGCCGCAGTCAATGCAGGTGTCAGGGTCAATCCAGAAAAGCGTACCCCAATCAGGATCGCCTTTGGGGCCGGGGATAATGCAGTCTACCGGGCAAACTTCTACACAGTCGCCCTCACGAGTGCAAAGTGCGGTAATAACGTGTGTCATTAAAAATCCTCCTCAATATTTTAAGTGAATTTAAATTAAGTGGAGCTAGGTTATCTCAATATAAATGGTGTTACCTTCAACGTGGACCGGGTAGGCGGCGACGGGTTGGGTGGCCGGGCCGCTGCATGCCTGTCCGGTTGTCACGTCAAATTGAGCGCCGTGCCAGGGACAGGTGACGATTTGGCCGTACAAGCGACCTTTGGCCAGGGGGCCGGTACTGTGTGAGCAGCTATGGCTGATGGCATAAAAGGAACCACCAACATTAAACAACGCCACTTCGCGCCCTTTCACTTTGACCAATATCCCTTTGCCAGGAGGACGCTGGCCAATTTGTGCTACTTTAACGTGCTCACTCATTGTGGTTGAGTACAAATTTCACAAGCCCATTGTAGACCCATCGGATAAAATTGTCAATAATTTTTTGGCCTATTCCGTAAAATGGCCGGGAATCAAAATAAAAACCGGGCCGTCACCGACCCGGTTTAGTTGGCCTGCTGGCCTGGAATTTATTTGGCGGCGGCGAAGTTTTGGGCCACCTGATCCCAATTGACGACATTCCACCAGGCCGCGATGTAGTCGAGCCGGCGGTTTTGATAATTGAGGTAGTAGGCATGCTCCCAAACGTCAATGCCCAAAATGGGAACGCCTTCACAGCCGGCCACCGCTTTGCCCATCATGGGGTTATCCTGGTTAGCGGTGGAGCAGACTTCAAGCTTGCCCCCATTCACAACCAGCCAGGCCCAGCCGCTGCCAAAACGGCCTACCCCGGCTTTGGCAAACTGCTCTTTAAAGCTGGCAAAGGAGCCAAAGGCGGCGTTGATGGCGGCCGCCAAATCCCCGCCCGGCTCACCGCCGCCGTTGGGGCCCATCATCAGCCAAAACATGGAGTGATTCACGTGCCCGCCGCCGTTATTGCGCACAGCGGTTCGAATATCTTCGGGTACGGCGCTCAGGTTTTTGATCAATTCTTCGGCGCTCTTGCTCTGCAAATCGGGATACTTTTCTAAAGCAGCGTTCAGGTTGTTAACATACGCTTGATGATGCTTGCCATGATGAATTTCCATGGTGCGGGCATCAATGTGGGGTTCCAGAGCGTTGTGCGCATAAGGTAAAGCCGGTAATGAATGAGCCATAGCTAAGAATCTCCTTCTGTGTCATAAAATATATAATGTTATGAGCAAAGAGTTTTTATGTGCCAACATCTCACGCCTTGCCCATGTCCATTTTTTAATAAGGCGGAGTTAAATTATAGACAGCGCCAAAATCCTTGTCAAAAAAAGTAAAGGTCATTTAAAGTCAATTGACGAGATAGGGTGAGTGGGGTAGAATGTGACCACTCTAGTTTATAACGTTCAAAAGCTTAACGTTCATGCACCCAGGAGGTTTACGTTGATTGTACATGCCTGTTTTAATTGTAAGCGCCGCTTTGAGCTAGACCCGGTGTTTGTTGGCTTTGAGTTAAGCAAACTGAAGAAAAAAAATCCATCCTTTTATCAAGCCATTTGCCCAGCCTGCCGGGCCGTCAACAAGGTCTCGGTAAAACAGATGCAGCATGAGTTGGAAAGTGTGGCGGAACAGGTTGCGGCGATGGTGGCTGAGTATGAACAAAACAAAGCCGCCGCTAAAGCGGAAAAAAAGGCGTCGTCTGAATAACTTGGGGTAAATCTTGGAAGATTGGAAGAACCGCTAGATCCAAAGTTATCGTAGGGCGGCAGAGGGATGCCGCCCGCAGACGCATCTTATGAATATTACCCTGGCCGATGTAGAAAAACCTATTGCCGCCATTCATGCCGCCCCGCCTATGGTGGTAATTGACTTTGCCGGGGCCGGAGCGCAGGCCCTGGCCTGGCTGCACAGCGTGGCCGGCTCGTCGCGCACCATTCTGGAAGCCACCGACCATTACGCCTCGGCCTCCCTGATCGGTTGGATCGGTTACAAGCCGGGGCAGTTTACATCAGCGGAGGTGGCGCGGGCCATGGCCACCAAAGCCTATATTCGGGCCAGGGAATTGGCCGCCCCCGGCACGCCTGTAGCGGGCATTGGCTCTACCGCAACCATCGCCACAGACCGCACCAAGCGCGGCGACCATCGCTGCTGCGTGGCGGTTTGCGATGCGCACGGCGTTACCTCTTATGCCCTGACGCTGACCAAAGGGCTGCGGAATCGCTACGAAGAAGAAAATCTGGTCAGCCTGCTCATTCTGCGGGCCATTGCCGATGTGTGTGGGGTCAGCGGGTTACCCCAGCCGGCCCTGGTTGGCTCCGAAACGCTGGACAAATATCGAGAAGAACTTGATTGGATTGCCCGGCTGCTGGCCGGCGATGTGAATTGGGTGATGGTTTCACCCAACGGGCATATGACGGCGGGTGAAACCTTGCCCGGCGTCGCTTTCCTGTCGGGGTCTTTCAATCCGCTGCATGTAGGGCATGAGCGTATGGCGCAAGAGGCGGCCGGGCTGCTGGGCCAGCCTGTTTATTATGAATTGCCGCTGGTCAATGCCGAAAAAGCGCCGCTGGATACCACCGAAGCCCGCCGCCGGCTGACCCAGTTTGCAGGTTGGGCTACGGTGCTGCTCTCGCGCGCTCCGCTCTTTAGTCAAAAAGCTAAAATTTTCCCTCAGAGCGTTTTTGTGCTGGGGGTTGACACCGTGGAGCGGTTGATTCAGCCCCGCTTTTACCACAACAGCCCGGAAGAAATGCTGGCCGCCTTCGGGCTTATCCGGGCGGCCGGATGCCGCTTTTTGGTGGCGGGCCGGCTGCGGGGAGAAAATTTTCTCACCTTGCGAGACCTGCAACTACCGCCCGGCTTTGGGGAATTATTTGAAGAGATACCTAATTTTCGGGTAGACATTTCTTCGGGCGGGCATGTCGCCCTAACCCTTAGTTGAAGAACGTAATTGGTAATTAGTAATTGGTAATTACCAATTACTAATTACCAATCTCTATTTTCAAGGAGTAATATGTTATGAGTCGTAAAGAAGAAATCCTGGATGGCCTTTACAACCACACCCTGGATGGGGAAGCTGAACCGGTCAAAGCTCTGGTGAAAGAAGGATTGGAGCTGGGCATTGAGCCAATGGTGATGCTTTTTGATGCTCTGATTCCGGCCCTGGAAGAAGTGGGCCGCCTGTTTGAGCAGGGGGAGTATTTTGTGCCGGAAATGTTGATTGCCGCCCGCGCCATGCAAGGCGCGATGGATATTTTGAAACCATTGCTGTTGTCCAATGCCAATATCCAGATTGGAACTTTTGTGATGGCGACGGTCAAAGGGGATATTCACGACATCGGCAAGAACCTGTGCAATATTATGCTGGAAGGAGCAGGCTTTAAGGTGGTTGACCTGGGCGTCAACTGCCCGCCAGAGAAGTATATTGAGGCCGCCATTGAGCACCAGGCTGAACTGGTAGGCATGAGCGCCTTTTTGACTACTACCATGCCGATGTTCAAGAAAAATATCGAAGCCTTTAAAGAAGCCGGCCTGCGTGAGAAGGTTAGGATTATGGTGGGGGGAGCGCCGGTCACTCAGGAGTATGCCGATATTGTGGGGGCCGACGGCTATGCCCCCGATGCCAGCTCTTGTGTGCGGGTGGCCAAACAACTGCTGGCTGAGTTAAAAGAAAAGCAGCCAGCTTGACCCAGTTGAGCTATGTTGGTGGTGCGCTCGGCGGCTCTGGCCGACCTGCCGGCCATTACGGCCATTTACAACGAAGCCATTTTGACCACCACCGCCACCTTTGATACCGAGCCGAAGAGCCTGGTGGAACGACAGGTCTGGTTTGAGGCTCACGATGCTCGCCACCCGGTTTTGGTGGCCGAGTTGGACGGGCAGGTGGTAGGCTGGGCATCGTTGAGCAAATGGTCGGAGCGCTTGGCTTACGCCGATACGGCCGAAATTTCGTTGTATGTTGCTTCTGCCTATCGAGGTCAAGGGGTGGGCAAGGCATTAATGGCGGCCATA
>CAZDMM010000131.1:12007-12814 GCA_964505845.1 uncultured Caldilineaceae bacterium | reverse complement strand
GTAACAAGTAATAGAGACATCGTAATAGTTTGATGGTACTCTATCAGGAAAAGAAAGTCAGTAAAAGGGGCGTTAAGACTCAATAAAAAATACATAAAGAAAATAGGCTAAAACGGTGACGTTTTATCTTTCGCTCATATTGGAGTAAGGTGCGTCGCATTTTCAAAGTGCAACGCATCTGTACACGCTATACCAATATGAGCGTGTCTTTAGAGGCATATAACCGGTTAGAACAAATTTCAATAAATGGATATTAGCGCCTATAATAATGACATTACTCAAAGATTGAAATACCTTCATGGACTCATCCCATACACCACCGCCAGATGCAGTTGAAAATAAACTTGAGTGGCCCAATAGAGAGGTTAAAGATATATTTGGGCAAGTCGAACCGGCTGCCGAGATAACTCCTATTCTGTCCCCTCAAAGCAATCAGGCTGTTGTTTTAAAAGAGATCTTACAGCAAGCTCAACGCCTGGTGCCTTATCGAACTGCCCACATTATGCTATTAGATGGGGATATGTTGCGCATTGCGGCCTGGCATGGCTACCAGGCCTATGGCAGCGAAGTATTAATATCTGAGCTGGCGCAGGCCCTGGACAATTTTCCCCTGGATGCTCAGGTGGTTCGTTTACACCAACCAATTCTGATAGCTGATACTCATCTGGAACCCCGCTGGACCATACAAAATGAGACACGTTGGGTCAGGTCAAATCTCATGCTGCCTATCAGCCTGGGTGATCGGATTTTAGGCTTACTGCGGCTGGATGCCGATACTCCCAACGCGTTTTCAGATGAAGATATTTT
>CAZDMM010000131.1:0-11997 GCA_964505845.1 uncultured Caldilineaceae bacterium | reverse complement strand
GCAGCCCTTAGCTAATATAGCCGCCATTGCTTTAGAGAATGCTCGACTTTATAACCAGGCGCAGCAAGAGATTAATGAGCGCAAGCGCGCTGAGGAGGCGTTAAAAAACAGCCTGGACATGCTGAAAATTGCCTACAAACAGGCTACTATTTATGCTCAGGAGTTAACTGAGGAAGTAAATCAGCGTAAGCGGGTTGACAAAGAGCGCCGGCAACTGATTGCTGCGATTGAACAAACGGCTGAAAGTGTGGTAATTACCGATGCTCAAGGACAGGTTATTTATGTTAATCCTGCTTTTGAGCATATTACCGGTTATAGCCGGGCTGAAATAATAGGCGCCTCTACCAATATTCTTAAAAGTGGACAGCAGGATGCCGCCTTTTATGAAAAATTATGGAATACTATTAATGCGGGTCAGGTTTGGCATGGACGTTTTGTTAACAAGAAAAAAGATGGTTCTCTGTACACCCTTGATGCCACCTTTAGCCCGGTACGAGATAAAAGCGGCGCAATTGTTAATTATGTAGAGGTGGGGCGTGATGTTACCCACGAACTGCAATTAGAGCAGCAATATCGTCACGCTCAAAAAATGGAAGCTGTCGGCCGTTTGGCCGGGGGGGTGGCCCATGATTTCAATAATCTATTAACCGTCATCATTGGTTATGCCGAAATGATTCAGGCGCAACTACCTGCCGACCATCCAACTCAGGAATTTGTAGAAACAATATTAGACTCAGGCCAGCACGCGGTAGACCTTATTAAACAATTGTTGGCTTTTAGTCGCCAGCAAATCACCACCCCAAAGGTGTTAGACTTAAATGTGGTCATCTCTAATTTGAGCAGGATGTTAAGACGACTGATCGGTGCAGATATTGAGTTAAAAACTAATCTGCTACCTGATTTATGGGCCATCAAGATTGATCCTACCCAAATTGAGCAAGTAATTGCTAACTTGGCCGTAAATGCTCACGATGCTATGCCTCAAGGTGGGCAGTTAACTATTGAAACTGTTAACGTTACCCTAGACGAGGAGTATAGCGCCTCTCACTTAGGTTCACAACCGGGTGAATATGTGCTGCTTGTGGTCAGCGATACGGGGGTTGGCATGAGCGAAGAGGTAAAAAGCCGTATTTTTGAGCCGTTTTTTACAACTAAAGAAGCCGGCAAAGGAACAGGCTTAGGTTTATCTACGGTCCTGGGTATCGTTGGTCAAAATGGGGGGTATATTTGGGTTGAGAGTGAACCTGGCCAGGGTACTACCTTCAAGATATATTTCCCCAGAGCCATGGAGTCGGCTACTCTTCCCACGGAGCGGCCTCGTTATCGTACTGACGACCTACCTCGTGGAACAGAGACAGTACTGTTGGTAGAGGATGAACCAAAAGTTAGAGATTTAGCCACCCGTTTATTACAACGACAGGGCTATACAGTCATAACAGCTACGAATGGCGTCGAGGCATTGCAGGTGGGTCAGACATATGGTGGGGAAATTCATCTATTGCTGACCGATGTGGTTATGCCGCAAATGAACGGCAAGGCTCTGGCCGACCAACTCAAGGTCATTCGCCCCCATATTAAAATACTTTTTGCTTCGGGTTATACCGACAAAACCTTGATTCCTGCCGAAGCACAGGGCCTGGATGTCGCTTTTATTCAGAAACCTTTTTCAGTAATGGAGTTGTCGCAAAAAGTGCGGAGTGTGCTGGATAGTTGAGCTAAATGCGCTATATTTGAAGCGCTGTAGCTACTTGCTCAAGTTGAGTTTCAAGTTGAGCATCAATTGTACCCCCACCGGCCTCAATGATGCACCCCCCTCGACTAACCCGCGTATCTGGCAGCAGTTCCCAGGTATATCCTGGGGGTTGAAATGAAGGAATAGCTGTCCAGAATGGTTCGATAATCTCATAATCTTTTGAATTAACCAGAATTCGGCATGCCCCTCTAATATTAGCTGCTTTGATAGCTTGAGCTATGATGTCAGTGATGATTTTGGGGTTTAGGCTCAATTCCTTACCAATAATTTTTTCCGCAATTGCAATTGCCAGCCGTCCCACTTCGGCTTGATTGTCATTTAAAAATTGATTGTGAGCCTGCATAGTCGACTCTGCTAGCTGCTGAACTGCGGTGAGGGCTTCGGCCAATTCTGTCTCGACCGCTTGGCGAGCCTCGGTATAGCCGGTTTGCCAGCCCTGCTGTCGAGCTTCCTCTTCCCAGGTATTAACCTGTAACCGGGCTTGTTTGAGCATGAGTTCAACGTGGGCTTGGGCTTCAGTGACCAGGGTTAAGCCGCTGTTATCGTTGTTTGCCTGTTCACTTAAAGCCGGATCAGTTTCACAGGTAAGCGGCGATTCTGAGGGTGTTGTCTGGGTAGCGGCTGTGCCTTTTGATTGCTCAACCTCTATCGTCACACTTCGATCCGCTTCAAAGACGATGGTTTTGAGTATTCTTGACATATTATTTGATAATCTCATCCTCACCACCGCGAGAGATCACAATCTGCTCGGTGGCCTCCAGTTGGCGGATAGTGTTGACAATGCGTTGTTGGGCTTCTTCTACGTTGCGCAAACGCACCGGGCCGCTCATTTGCAAATCTTCGCGCAGTAAATCGGCTGCTCGTTTGGAAAGATTGCGGAAAATGAGTTGTCTAACTTCTTCACTGGCTCCCTTGAGCGCCAAGATCAGGTCTTTGCTGTCCACATCGCGCAGGATGCGCTGAATGGTGCGGTCGTCAAGGGTAATGATATTTTCAAAGACAAACATCTTCTGGCGCACTTCTTCGGCCAATTGGGGATGTTTTTCGTCAAGCGCATCCATAATAACTTTTTCTGTGCCTCGGTCCACCTGGTGCAGGATGTTGACCAGCGATGAAACTCCTCCAAAGGTGGCAAAATCTTGGGTTAGCAGTGAGGAGAGTTTACTTTTCATGCCAGCTTCGATGGTTTTTATAACATCTGGTGATACCCGATCCATCACGGCCACGCGATCAGCCACTTCACCCTGAACATGTTCATCAAGATTAGAGATGACGGCCGCTGCTTTGGAAGGTTTCAAATGTGAGACAATCAAAGCAATCGTTTGGGGGTGCTCATGTTTGAGCGAGTTCGCTAATTGGGCCGGGTCTGCCCCATCCAAAAAATCAAAGGGCGCCCCCTGGGTGCGTAGCCGGACTCGCTCCATAAACTCAATAGCTTTTTGATTGCCTAACGCTCGCGACAACACATCTCGGGCGTATTCTACCCCGCCGGAAGCAACACCCTCACTGACAAACGACATGTTGTAACACTCTTGCAGGATTGCCTCTTTGACTCCCCCGGCTACCGACCCCATGTTAAAAATTTCCAGGGTCAATTGCTCAATCTCGTCCTCTTCAAAGTGTTTTAGAATATGGGCAGCAGACTCTGGGCCCAGTGTAATCAGTAGTGCAGCAGCCTTTTGCTTACCTGACAATGCTAATTCAGTTATCATTTATGCTCATCCTCAGCTAACCAGAATTGAATAATTTGGGCCAGAGTGTCAGGTCGATTCTTGGCCATTAATTGTAATTGGCGTAACATCTGGGCTTTTTCGGCGGCGGCCTGTTGTTGTGTGTCAAAGGTAGGTGGGCCGATGGTATCCAGACCCGGTATTTGACCGTCAAATCCGGCTGCATTGGCCCGGGTGACCTCTTCTAACAAAGCCGCGCGTGGATCAAGCGGGGTGACGGGAATGGTTGGCCTCTCTCGTTGGACCATCTCGACTGTTTTGGGAGGTTTGGGGTAGAGGTTACGTTGGATGCCTCGCACTACAAAGAAGAGGGCTAATAATGCCAGGGCAATTGCCCCCCATTGAGCCAATTTGAGATAAAATTCTCGTTGCTGCGCTGTTTCTGCGGTGACTTCTTGTTCCGTATAAAAGCTGCGATCAAAGGGAACACTGCTCAAATTCAGCACATCGCCCCGCGTTTGGTCAATCCCTGCGGCGGCAATGGTGGCTTGTTGGATAGCGTTGATTGTGGTGGTATCGGTAATATTATCAACAATTACTGAGACCGACAGCCGCTCAATCTTGCCGGCTGCAGGAACAATATGGGATACAGAGCGAGAGATTTCATAGTTAGTCGTCAGGTCGGTTCGGATATAACCGCTGCCGTTAGTGCCGGAGATGGCCGTTTGATAGGTTGAAGCCGCGTCAGGGATATTAGTGGCTGTGCCAGGTACTCCGCCGGTAGTATCAGTATTACCCACCTGGGTTTCGGTAATAAATCGAGAACTGCGAATTATGCCCTGTCCGTCTGCCCCTGGCTGGTAGGTTTCACTTTCTGTCTGCACCTGGTCCCAATTCATCACTGCTGTTACACCCACAACCGCTTTATTTGGCCCAAGTACGTTTTCTAGCATCGTCTTGATGCGCTGTTCCAGATTGCGCTCAAAATTATGCTGCGCCTCAAGCTGGGTGGTAGTGAGGGCCATCGGTGCAGTGGTTTCCATAGTGGAACCATCTGCCAAAACATTGCCATTCATGTCAATCAAGGTGAGGTTTTCAGGGGATAAGCCTTCAACTGCGCTGGACACCAAATGAGTAATCGCCAGGACTTGTTCTCGACCCAATTGTTGTCCCGGCTCAAGGTCAATTACAACCGATGCAGTTGTCTTTTTTTCATCTTTGCTAAAAAGAGTCGGCTGAGGAACCACTATATGGACTCGGGCATTGCGTACCACACTGAGACTGCTAATGGTGCGGGCCAGTTCTCCTTCTAACGCGCGTTGGTAGTTGACTTGCTGAGTGAAGTCTGTCATCCCCAGATTAGTGGTATCGAATAACTCAAAACCAACGGTTCCCTTAGTTGGCAACCCTTTTCCGGCCAGGGTCAGTCGTATTTCGTGAACCTGATCGCTGGGCACACGAATAGTTTTGCCGTCGTTGGCAACCTCATAGGGGATGTTGTTTTCCTTTAGGTATGCGATAATTGCTCCGCCATCCTCGGCTTGGAGGTCGGTAAAGGCGGTGCTGTATTCAGGGGTCTGTACCCAGGCGCTAAAGAAGATTAACCCCGTTACCGCTGCTGCAATGAGGGCCGCCAGCCCAGCTTTGCGCGATGCGCTGAGATGATTCCAAATATTGATGAATTTTGTTTGATTGAAAGGAGTTATGGTTTGGGACATCGGATTTTATGGGTTAAACTTGCATCCGCATGACTTCTTGATAGGCTTCAACTAATTTGTTGCGCACTTGTAAAGCCAATTGAAAACTCAAGTCAGCTTCTTGCATTTTAAGCATAACCTGGTGCAACTCAATATCTTCCCCGGCAGCCAACCCGGTAATGGCCTGGTTGGCTGCATTTTCCTGTTGATTTAAATTAATGAAGGCCTCATTTAGCATTTGACCGAAGTTGGCTGCGCCTGAGGCGGTTGCAGCGGTTTTGTCAACCTCAACCGAATTGGTCAGATGAGAAACGCGGTTAACGCTTGTGATTGGATCAGTAGGCATTGGTTTATCCCCTATTTATTAATTAGCAGTTGCCGGCAGGTAGCCGGTCAACCATGGCCAGATGCTCTTCCAGAATCGAGATGTAGGCGCTTTAACCTCGCCCAATATCCAGGGCTTTGAGCGCCATGGCCTTAAGAGCGTTAAAAACTGTCACGTTTGCTTCATAAGAGCGGGTAGCTGAGAGCATATCGGTCATCTCAGTAGCCAGATTCACATTGGGATAGGTGACAAAACCCTTTTCGTCGGCATCCGGATGATTGGGGTCATATACCCGGTTGCCGGGTGAGTCATCGGTCAATATTTTCTCCACTTGTACCCCGGCCAGATTATTGATATTCTCCGGCTGCGCCTCAGGCGTGGAGGTGGCGGAGCGAGCCGAGGAGAGAAAGGAGGTAAATGCATTGTTTTCATTGGCTACAAAGACAACCTGCTGCCGCCGATAGGGACCGCCCTCTTCGGTACGCGTTGTTTCGGCGTTGGCGACATTATTGGCAATCACATCCATCCGCAGACGTTGGGCGGTGAGCGCCGAGGTAGCAATGCGGAAAGCCGAGAAGATACCACTCATGCAAATCCTCCTGAGTTCATTTTCTTTAAAGCCTGGGCTAAAGCGGTTGGGCCATCAGAGCGAATGAGTGCATGGGCATCCCAGGCCGGGTCGTGGCCGTTGGCGATAATCCAGTAAGTGTAAGCAAAATTGTAAGGTTCACGCTGGTGCATGTACTTATAAGCACCGGTAACCATCTCAATTTGTCGTTGTTCCGAAACCTGCTGGGTAATGTGGGTGCCGCCTTCGGTGCCGATAATGGGCAGAGAGCGGCCCAGAATTGAGCGGTTAATTGCGTCATATTGGCGGAAGCGGGCAAAGCCATCGGGGTCATCAAGAGGACGAGGGCCGGTATAATTGTGCATAGCTAACCAAGAGCGGCCCAGCAAATGGTCTTGCCCTCGCGCCTTAAGGGCCATAAGCGCCTGCCGCAGAAATTCGCGGTCATCCATTTCGCCCTGAGGACTGAGCGCCCCAAAACCGGGCAAGCCGCCCGCTTTAATAACCTGCTGCGCCGCCGGAATCCACAAATCGAGGTACTTTTCTACATCAGGGGCCTGGCCACCGGTTTCTACCATTAGATTTGGTTCATTATAAAGTTGGAAATAATGTACCCCCAAACTGCGGTAATGCTGAACCATCTCTGACAGGCCGCCATTAATGAGGGTAAGGCCAGGCGTATAAACTCGCATCACCGGCTCGATGCCTGCCTGAGTTAGCCGTTTTACCAGATAATCATTAGCCCCAATATTGGCGCCCTCATTAAGAAAAACTACCCACTTCATCCCCATTGATTGGGCTTCGGCTACAAAGTGGTCCACCACTTCTGGCGTTTGGCTGACGGTAGGGATCCAATGGATGCCCTGACCGTTGTCGCCAGGTGGGTGAGGATAATCAGCCAGTGACAGCATGGGCGCAGTTGATAAGGAAGCCGAGGCGGTGGCTTGAACGCCTGTTGTTGGTGTGGATTGGGCCGGTTCAGTTGGCGGTGTAACCTGGTTGGATTGCGTCCAGGGCCAGGCTGAACGAGGAACATCATAACTGGATAAGAAACTGAGGCTCCGCCACAGGTTGACCGGAGCTTTGGCCGAATTTTGGGGAGCAGCCGATTGAGCGTTAGCCAGAGTTTGGGCAAAATCTCCCGAGCCTTGCCCTTTTCCAAGGGAATTTGGGGCGGGAGAGGAAGCCTGGACGCTGGCAGTATCCTGTATAGGTCGAGGTAAAGTGGAGTTTTGGATTGCTGAAACCATAGCAGAGTTGCTCTTTGGTTGAATTTTGTCAGAATTTTCCTGGTTATTGAGCCAAAATATAACACGCGCCGCCAGCCAAGTCAGTAAAGTTGACGTGAAACGACCATCAATTCTGCGTAAAGTCTCCTTAATAAAACTAAAGTTAGCCCTAAATAAGACGAAAGGTATAGAAACTAAATTTTATCTCCTGGTTGAAGCTGTTTTCAATAGGCTTTCCCCCTATAGTTTCTGGTGGCCCTCTACAAATAAATACTGCCAAGAAGCCTTTTAGTCTTTGCCTATCCCATTTACGTAGATTTTATGTCCTCTTCACGTGTGGTTTACTGACATTCAAAGTGGGGGGTGATATATTTTGGGTGTAAATTTTCTGGAGGCGCCATGATTAAAGTAACCCGCCTTAATAATAGTGAATTATGGGTTAACGCTGACATGATTGAGTTTGTAGAAGCCACCCCCGATACCGTAATCTCCCTGATTAGCCATGCCAAAATTGTAGTAAAAGAGCCGCCTCAGGTAATTGTTGAGGCTATCGTTGCCTATCGCCGGCGTATAAATTGCCGCCATCCCCAGATCATTGAACAGGAAGAGTAATATATGGAAATCTCTACCTTAATTGGCTTAATTCTGGGGGTTGGCGCGATGGTAGGCTCAATGATCCTGGAAGGCGGCAATCCCATGTCTTTGCTAAACCTCCCAGCAGCCGTAATTGTTTTAGGTGGTTGTGCCGGCGCCTTGTTTGTAGCCTTTCCTCTCAAGCAGGTACTGAGATTACCGGTGGCCATTACCCAAACTTTTCAACCTTACAAGGGCAGCCCACAAGTATTGATTGAATTGTTTGTCAAATTGGCCGACCAGGCCCGTCGGGACGGTTTGTTATCTTTAGAGGAAGAAGCTCGCAAAATTGAAGATGATTTCATTAAAAAAGGGGTGATGCTAATTGTTGATGGGGTAGATCCCTCGGTAGTGCAAGAAGTCATGGAAACCGATACTGAACAAGTAGCCGAACGACATAAGGAAGGCATAGAGATGCTCAAGGCTTTGGGCGGATTTGGGCCTACCTTTGGCATCATCGGGACCGTGATGGGCCTGGTAAACGTTTTGAGTAACCTCTCTAATCCAGAAAGTCTGGGGCACTCCATTGCAGTCGCTTTTATTGCCACCCTTTATGGGGTAGCCACCGCTAACATCCTCTGGCTGCCCATGGCTAACAAATTGAAACAAAAGAATCAGAGCGAAATGATTGCCCGCGAAGTGGCCATGCAAGGTGTACTGGCCGTTCAGTCCGGTGAAAATCCGCGTATTGTGCGGGAAAAACTTGAGTCATTCCTGGCTCCTAAATTGCGTGGCAAGGGCGATGCCGGCGGCAAGGAGTAAGCATGTCAAAGCGTAAGCATGACCACGAAGGCCACGAGAATGATGAGCGCTGGCTCATTACCTACTCTGATATGATTACCTTGTTGATGGTTTTTTTTGTGGTGTTATTTTCGATGGCCAATACCGACCTCAAGAAGTTTGCCCAGGTAGCTGAGGCCATGCAGGTAGCTTTTAATGTGATTGGGGTAGGTTCAAAGCATGGCGCGGGGTTAATTGGCACAACTAATGGGGCGGGGGTTAATAATCGTCCCATGCCCAATTTTCTCAAGAATCTGCCGTCTCGACAACAAGATTTCGTCTCGGTTACGTCAGAATTGACCGCGTTTGCTTCGGAAGCCGGGCTGGAGAGTGATATTAGCGTCAACATGAATATGGAAGGCGTCATTATCAGCCTCTCTAATGCCCTGGTGTTTGAAGCCGGTAGCGCCGAGCTAAAGCCTGAAGCAGTGGAAACCTTGCATAAGATTGGTGAAGTGCTCAAAATGACTCAGAACCCGGTGCGAATTGAAGGTCATACAGATAACATGCCAACCAATGATCCGCTTTATCCCACCAATTGGGAATTATCGGTAGCTAGGGCGGTCAATATTGTACATTATTTGATTGAAAAAGAGGGAATTGCCCCAGAGCGGCTTCTGGCCGCCGGTCATGCCGAATTTGATCCGGTGGCTCCTAATGATAGCCGAGAGAATCGCGGGCGCAACCGCAGGGCGGATATTATCATTATATATCCTAATGAGTCGCGCTCATTTTCCCTCAATCCAGCTACGGCCGCACTTCCTCGCCAAGCGGTACAAACGCCAGAAAGTAGCCCTACTACGCCATCCGAAGTCAGTGGAATGGCCCAACCAACGCCCGAGAATCATCAGCCATAAAGTTACTTTAGAAAGGTTCACCTGATGAAAAAAATTCTGAATCCTAAAATAGTTATCCCTGTGGTAGTGAGTTTATCTCTTATAGGCATGATCCTATATGTCTTGTTTGCACCGGAAACTTGGTGGAAGCCCATTTATATTCGGTTTGATGCGGATACTGCCTCTGCTGCTAATGGCGTTGTTGAGGGGAGTACCCCGGAGGGTGGGGCAGCCTCAACGGTGCAACCTGCTGTGGAAAATCACACCCCAGAAGCGAGTCTGACCCCTGGACTGGGGTCTCACCAGCCTGTTGGCGCAGCCCAACAGTTGGTTATGCCGGCTATTCAGCCGGGGCAGGGGGTAATGTATAAACTTGATCCCAAGGTGGTGAACCTGGCTGAACCTGGCGGTTTGCGGTATTTGCAGGTCAGCCTAGTATTAGAATTTCATCCCTCAGTAAAGGAATATTATGAGACAAAGATGTCAGGAGAAACTGCAACAGAAGCACAAGCCGCTTCTGGCCATAGCGGTGGAGAGAGCAATGCTGTGGGCGACCCATTTCAGGAAGCAATAGATTCAATGCGCCCGGTGATAGATGATATTGTAACGACCCTGTTCTCCAGCAAAACCTTTAAGGATATTGCCACGATTGAGGGTAAACAACAGCTCAAACAGGAATTGATGACACAGATTAATACGGCGTTAGGGTATCAAGGCGTCATTAATATTTATTTTACTGACTTCGTGGTGCAATAGGGGTTAACCGGTTCAAATTAGGTAGTGGTGAGTGCTGGATATGTCGAAAGAAAAATCTCTAACCCAAAGAGAGATTGACGCTCTACTCTCCATTTTGCCGGCAGATGGAGCGCCAATAACAGGCACAGATCATTATATCGGATCCGTGCGAGCCTATGATTTTCGCTCACCTGACAAGTTCTCCAAAGAGCAAATTCGTACCTTGCAAATGATCCACGAGAACTTTGCTCGACGTGTCAGTTCATCCTTATCAGCTTATTTGCGAGCCACAGTGCAGATTATGTGTGTGCATATTGAGCAAGGGAGTTTTGCGGACTTTATGCAAAACATCCAAGCTCCCTCACTCATAACTATCTTTAAAATGGATCCCCTCCCCGGACGTATGATGATGGCGATTGACGCCGCCACGGTAACCGTTTTTATTGATCGGTTGTTGGGTGGTTTTGGCCGGCCTTCTGATGAGAGTCATGATATTACCGATCTGGAACAATCGTTGATGCTTGGGGTAACAGAGTATATTGCCCAGGAATTACAGGAGGCCTGGAAAAATGTTATTGCCCTGAGTATCAGTGTATCTGAAACCACTATGAATCCCGAATTTGCCCAGGTAGCTTTACCTTCTGACGCGGCTGTGTTTGTTGGTTTTGAAATCAAGACCCGTGAAAACACCGGTATGATGAGCGTCTGCTTACCCTATGCTTTGTTAAAGCCAATTGTTTCTGAACTGAGTCCCCATACGTGGGTAGCCGGCGAAGCCAAGGAGACGGGCGCTAATTTTGACACCCTGCGCCGGCATGCGATGGATATGCAGGTTGATTTATCGGTCTTGCTGGGCGAAATCACGGTTAATTTTGAGGATTTGTTGCATCTGCGCAAAGGAGATGTATTAATGCTGAACAGTATTGCTGGACGGCCGCTGCCTGTTTTGGTGGGTAACTGCCCTAAATATCAAGGTCAACCGGGGTTATCAGGCAGCCACCTGGCCGTACAGATCATCAAAGCTATGGAGGAAACAAATGGATCAATTAGCCATTACCCCTGAAGAATTAGCCCTACTAACCGGCGAGCCAGGTTTGGAAAAAGAGATGACCGCTCGACCAGCCCAATTTGCTCCATTGAAACCAATGGAGACTACCTCGCCGCCAACCAATCTTGACCTGTTGTTGGGGGTGACTCTTCGCGTGGCCGTTGAACTGGGGCGTACAAAAATGAGCATCGAGAGTATTTTGAAATTGGGGCCTGGCGCGGTTGTGGAGTTGGACAAATTGGCCGGTGAGCCGGTGGATGTGTTAGTCAATGACCGTTTGATTGCACGAGGTGAGGTCGTGGTAATTGATGATCGTTTTGGAGTCCGTATCACCGATGTGTTGCCTCCGGCCCAACGGCTCAACACCTTAAAATAGGTCTTTAGTATGTTTGGAATGTACTCATCCTCGAAACAATCTGCCAAGTTTGCTTGGTATGTTTTTTTGTTAATTATCAGTCTGGGTGCTTTGTTGTTGTGGGCACAGCCATCCTTTCGTTCCGTTAGCCAGGGTGAATCTGCTACTATGCCTTCAAGTCAGCTTCAAGCAGATGAACTCACCACGTCTTCTGTAGCTGATAAACAGCAGGGCGATCAAAACAGCGAGTCGTTTTTGCCTAATTATGACCCAAAGGCTACCCCTTTCCTGACTAACTCTCCCGAAGAGGAACGTCCACTTTGGTTAAGTGGGGGTGTACTCGTACTCAAATTATTGGTGGTGATAGG
>CAZDMM010000130.1:0-12880 GCA_964505845.1 uncultured Caldilineaceae bacterium | reverse complement strand
GCCGGCAAATCTCAGGTTCATACATAGCCAGCAAACGGGCTTCGCGGTCTAAAAAACGCTGTTTGAGGGGGTTGGAGTCAGACTCGGCCAGACGCCTGGGGATAAGAAACACCGCATTATGCTGATCCACAATTATTTTGGAGCCAGGCGACAGCTCCCTGGCTTTGAGGGCATATTGGGCCATCCACAGTTGGTCGGCATGCACCACCTCAAATTTTTCTGAAGTGACCAACTGTTCAAGCTTAACATTCATCTCCGGGATTTGATCCCGGATGATGAGAAAGGGCTGCCGGGTGAGGAGACTCTGGCCTAAAAATTTTACATCCCGTATTCGGGCGCGCCGCATCGGCACCGTATGCACTGCCTGACAAAATTCAGCCAGGTGAGCAACAGCTTCGGGCCGGTCGGTGTCACGCACAAAGGTCAGCAGGGTAATTTGGTGCTTTTGGGCCAGATGCCGCAACACAAAATAACTCCGCATTTTAGGCCCGGCATCAATGGGGTAAGGTAAGACTTGGCTCAAAAATAGAATACGCACTACAGGTTGAACTTCCTTTCAAGCATGATACCTAATTCTTTTGGATTACCGGCAGGTAAATCTTTTTCTTGTTCACCACCGTATTGCTCACGGTGCTGGTTTTGGGCTGGCTCACCTCACTGCTCGTCACCGAGGCCGTGTTCACAATTTGGGTTTGATCCGGCAAGGGCGTGTTGAGAGTGACTCCAAAGGTGACGCTCACACTCTGGCCGGGGGTAATTACCAACCCGCTGGCTAACGTCGGAGGCGCACTCCCCACCACCCCCGCGCCCGGCGGGTTCAACTGCAGGCTGCCCGGCACAAAGCTGGTATGAGTTGGCAGCGTATCAGAGATTAGCCCACCCGTTGCGGTTAGCGTGCCGCTGTTGCCGACCACGATAGTATAGCTGATAACATCACCCGGAACCAGTTCACCCCCATTGGCATCCAGCGAACTCTTTTGAATCGTCAGAACCGGCGCACTTGTGACCGTATCGGTCACGGTGCTGCTTTGCGGCTCGCTCACCTCACTGCTCGTCACCGAGGCCGTGTTTACAATCTGGGTCTGGTTGGGCAGAGGCGTGTTGATAGTAACCGCATAGCTTACGGTTATGCGCTGATTGGCTGTGATAGTTAACCCACTTACTAATGTCGGTAGAGTATTCCCCACTACCCCCGCTCCCGCCGGGTTCAACTGCACACTGCCCGGTACAAAGCTGGTATTAACCGGCAGGGTATCTGAGATGACCCCGCCCGTAGCATTGGCCGTGCCGCTGTTGCTGACCACAATAGTATAGCTGATAATATCCCCTGGAACTAATGTACCTCCATTGACATCCAGCGAACTTTTTTGAATCGTCAGAACCGGCGCACTCGTGACTGTGTCAGTCACCGTGCTCGTTTGCGCCTGGCTCACCTCACTGCTCGTCACCGAGGCTGTGTTCACAATCTGGGTTTGGTTGGGCAGGGGCGTGTTGACCGTGGCCGCAAAGGTGACGCTCACACTCTGGCCGGGGGTGATCACCAACCCGCTGGCTAACGTCGGTGGCGTAGTCCCCACCACCCCCGCGCCCGGCGGGTTCAACTGCAGGCTGCCCGGCACAAAGGTGGTGTGGGCCGATACGGGGTCTGAGATTAGCCCGCCGGTAACGGTCAGGCTGCTGGTGTTGGATACAGAAATGGTGTAAGTGATCCGCTCACCGGGCCGGACCGGCAAGCCACCTTCATTTTCCGTACTCTTCTCGATTGCCAGGCTGGCGGTTGCTTCCATCGCCCCAATATCGCACAAGTCACCCTGCGGGCGGAGCACTCCACGCTGGTCAGCATTATTAATCGGGTCAGCGGCACAGGCGGCGCTATCGGCGGCATTAATGGCCGGGCTGCCGGGCAAAGGAGCATGGGTCAGTGTAACGCCGCCGTTGTTGGCCAGCGGGCCAAGCAGCGGGTTGGTATTGCTCAGGTCGCCGCTGGCGCTAAAGCTGCAACTGGTACCGCTGTCTATGTTGTTACCATTGGAGGTAACACCCGCCAGGCTGCAATTGGTGCCGGTGATGGCAACATTATTGGCAATGATGGTGTTCTTGATGCTGCCGCTGCCACTCCCACTATCGGACTGGACACCACCGCCGTTGCTAGCAGCAAAGTTGCTGAAGACGGTGGTATTGGTAATAAGGGCCTTGTTACTTCCACTTCCAGAAATACCGATAGCGCCGCCATCGCCGCCAAAGAAGCCAAAAGGACTGTCAATGGCGCTGTTGTTAGATAAAGTGCTGTTAGCGATAGTGATTGCCACATCAACACTGCGGATAGCCCCCCCGTCGCCGTCAGAAGCAGTATTGTCATAAAGGGTGCTGTTAAGAATGGTGGCCTTAGCCGGGAAGCCCTGATTTTCTACATAAATTGCGCCGCCAAAAAAGGCCCGGTTATTAAAAAGTGAGCTGTTTGCAACGAAAAGACTGCCGCCATTAAAAAGGCGGAGCGCGCCGCCAAAATCGGCCTGGTTATCAAAAAATACACTATTGGTAACCGTCAAGGCGCCTCTATCATCAACAAAAACTGCACCACCCGCATGATGACCGGTGACTGTCAGGGCGCGACCGTGGCTTATGGTCAAGCCGTCCAGGGTTAAAGAGGTATCGCTATTGACATAAAAATTTCGGACGCTGCCATCCCCCTGAAGGGTCACCAGTCCCCCCCCAATGATCGTGGTGGTTTGGGTGATATTAATATGGCTGGACCCCGAAATATCAATGGTGGTTAAGGGGATGGTGACAGGTACAGAGCCGCAGTTAAAGGTCACGGTACCCCCACCTTCCAGTTGGGCATGCAGGTCGGTATCGTTGGTGCAATTGGTAACGGTACCACCCGCATAAGCTTTTGGGGGGATCACAAAGAAAACGCTTAAAAACAGCCCCAGCAGCGATAGAATCGCACTTGAGCGAATGATACGAGGTGACATTATTCCTGGAATCCTCTCACTTTTCAATAGTTATCCATACTGATATGGGTGTGACCAATTTGAGTTGTAGTATAGGGCCTTGTGCCCGTTTTAGGCTTTACAAACGCCCACAAGGGGCTTTACTACCCCAATTGCAACTCATTTTGGTCACACCCTACTGATATTATATCACCTCAAGGTTTGAATTAAGTTTGAAGCCGGTTTACTGCTGTTAATTTGGCCGGTAGTTGTTTGGCCTCCCACGAGTAATGAAGCCAGGGCAGCTATTTTAGACCATCAGGATGAACCCAGCCCGGTTCCGGCATGACTATTTTTTTAGAATGACAGGCAGGTAAATTGGCATGGGCGGCTGGATCTGGTCAGGTACCGATGTTGGCTGGGGTGTATGGGTTAGGGTGCTGGTTGGCGTAGCGCTAGGCAGCGGCGTCTCTGTCGGCGTGGCGGTAGCGGTGGCGGTGGGCGTGTGGGTTGGGGTGTCGGTTGGGGTAGCGCTAGGCGGCGGCGTCTCTGTCGGCGTGGCGGTGGCGGTGGGCGTGTGGGTTGGGGTGTCGGTTGGCGTGGCGGTGGGTGTACTGGTCGGGGTGCCGGTTGCGGGCGGGTCAATGAAGAGAGTGGCGTAAAATGAGAAATGAAAGGTGCCGCTTGAGGGCGAATTTGAGAAGGTGTTGGGCAAGGCCCCAAATGGGTAACTATAGTACCGGCCCGAGCCGGTCCCCTCAACTCTAAAGTGCAAATTGCCACTCTCGGCCAGATACGCCAACCAATAGGTGCCTGCCGGCAGCAGGGTCGGCGTCAAAACATTCTGGGTATTCCATCCGACCACCGGGGTAAAGGCAGCGGTTTGCGCTCTGAGTGTTCCGGGGTTGTCTGCCGCATCATCATAGAGGCCCAGCCGTAGTTGCCCGGCGGCGCTGGAAATATAAAAGCTCAAACTCTGCAAGGTGGCGCTCTGAGGTAAAGTAACGCGCTGGGCCACCAACAGATTGCTATTACCAGAGTCGTCGCTTCCCAAGATGTTGGTCTCGCCGATGGTAAATGGGCCTGACGTGATTGGTGTTGGCGTTGGGGTAACGGTGGGGGTGGAGGTTTTGGAGATATTCTGGGGGGTGCAATTTGCCAGCGCCACCCCAAACGGGATGAGCGAACCGTCATTCCCCTCAATCATAGCCCCATCCTCCGGAGAGGTAAGGTCAATGGTATGGCTTTGCCCTGGCTGCAGCCACGTCTCCCGCCATACATTGGTTCCCCGCTGCCATTCGATAATCAGCACCGTTCCGGTGACAGCCGTAACCTGGCAGCCCTCGGCCCACGAACCCATATAAGGGTACAATATTTCGCCCTCAGTAGAAAACACGGTCCTCGACGCGCCGCCTGAGCGGCCGTTACTTTCATAGGCCGACCACGACGGCCATGAGATAACCGAGCCAATCCAATCAGGATCCGTGCAGCCAGGAATATTGCAGCGCCAGAATGAGGGAATAGCCGAAACGGGATTGCAGGTGGTGGGATCGGTGCAATCCGTTGGTGTGGTTAACGAGTATCCAAATGGATTCTGACTGTTTTGCACGCTCACCACTTCACCGGCCGCCAGCCCCGTGATCAGATGCGATTGGCCTGAGGCCAGCGTGGCCAGCGCCCGGTGTAATTCGGCATTGGGCAGACCGGCATACACCGTTGCCGTACCTGACGTAATGGATACGGTCAGGCCCGAAGCAGCGCTTGACGGGAGATAAATCCCTGCCGAGGCGGTGTAACCTAAACGATTGGTCAATGGCCCCATTGCAGCCGGCCAGACAATGGCTTGACTGCTTAATGAAGCGCCCCCATCACAAGGACTCCCGGTACACGTTAGGGTGACAGGCTGCGAAGTTAACGGGGATTGGGCATAACTACTAGCGGCAGAGTTCCACCCTAACGACAGCAATACCAGCGTGAATGTGCAGACAAAACGAATACGATAACGTGTTAAGCAATTCCCCATAATATCGAAACCTCAAATGGATGGCGTCAAAACTGCTTGATGATGACCCTTGTTTTTGTCCAAAATCGTAACCTTGCGTCATTGTAACACACTCAGGTTTGAATTGGGTTTGAGGTTGGTTGCAATTTACCTGATCCAGACCCTAAAGGTCTTTGAAACCTTTAGGGTCTTCATCGCAGATGATCAGGTTTTAGGAAGTTTGGAAGATATACAGCACAGCGTCGCCGCTGAAGGGAGGGGTAAAGTTACGGCTGCCGCCTCCGGTCGTGGAAGCTCCGGCGACCGCCACACCCGTACCTGGATTGAACCATTCCACCGACAACGTACCCGCCGCCGCCGACAGATTGACCGTTACCGCGCCTCCCGACGGAAGATAGACCAGATACTCCGCCCCGCTGGCCACCGGGTTCGCCAGACAGTAGCCGGTAGAACACAGATCGCCTCGCGGCGTCATCTTTACCAGGTTCATCCGGTTGGCATAGTTTAAAGCATAGCCCATATTCTTGCGGATGCTGACATCGTTGGCATTATTGGGGTCATACCCCAGGGGCGCTCCCCGACCGGTGGACGCCCCGTCATACGGGTCCATAAAGATTGGGTTCAGGCCCCTGGTAAAACTCTTCCACACCCACTTCCGGTCCCCACAAACGCCACAGAGATGATCTGTATCAAACAAAATTACTTTGCTCCCATCGGCTGCAAAGGGGTTATTGACATCCCCGCTGGGCGAAACCCAATCCGCCGGGCTGGTAAAAAGATCAATATTAACGCACGCATCTATTGACATCCCCACCGGATGCTGTTTGGGCTTGGTGCTTTCATAAGCCTTGATGTAGTTGATCAGATGATACTGCCAGTTCTGTGAGTCGCAGCTCTCGTTGCTGATCTCATACAAGACGTTGTCCAAATCATTGACGGTGTCGATCACTTTGCGGACATAAGCCTCTTGCAGGGCGGTCACCGCCGGAATGGACAGAGTTTGTGTTTCGTCTCCATCTCCATCGTTGTTGGTATCGCCGTTAATCCCATTGATGTTGTTTTTCTGGTTAAAGGGATGCCCCAGCCAGGGGTGGTGAAGCCCATTTTTGCTCAGCACACTCCAGCCATCAAACAGCATAATGGAAACGTAAATACCCTGCTGCCCGGCCGCTATAATCCTGGAGCGCAGCCGGTCAAAATAAGCCTGGTTGAACTGGTTAAGGTTGAACTTGGGCTTGTTATCCAGGGCGGTACCCGGCCCCGGCCGCTGGTAAGGCAGGGGGGCAAACCAGTAGTTGTCCCCATTTTCGCCCCCTTTGGCATTCTCAGCCCGCCACAAGCGGATGAAATTGTGATTGTTCGTCTGTAAAAAATTCAGATAGGCCGTAAAATCAAACACAGGCGGTGGATCGGTCGTCCCGCTGTCCATAAAATTTGACCAGGTATGGGAGCCGGTTAGGTAGATTGCCCGGCCGCTGCCATCGGTAAAATAGCGTGGGTTGGTTGAATTTACCCGCAGTGGGCCGGCGGTGGTGGCCGGTTTGGCAATAAAGGGCAGATAGATGGTAGAACTACCTTGTGTTTCCACTTGCCATTGAGACAATTTTGGGGCTATATTTTCAGCCTGACCCGGCCCGGTCTCCAAAAAATTGCCGGAGACCAGCTTTGACAATTGGGTAGATTGGGCGGCGGCCGGCAGCCCCATCAGGCCGATAGTCAACACTACTACCAGCCCAAATCCCAGCATGGGCCTGACCGGCTGCCACCGGCGCTGGAGCTTAAACCAGCTTGCTTGAACAAAGTTTATGAATTTTGACCGAGTATTAATGGGAACCTCCTTTAATTTACTCAGGAACGGCTGCGGTAAAGATACAACACGGCGTCGCCGCTAAAGGGAGCGATGAAAGTGCCCTCAGCACCCCCGGTGGTTGCGCCGCCACTGACGGTTATACCAGTAGCCGGATCAAACCACTCAACGGATAACTGCCCCGCAGCCGCCGAAAGGTCAACGGTTACCGTACTATCAGAAGGCAAATAAATTGATTCTAACCTCCTTTTATGAATCCCAATTTTGTCCAGCCAGGTAGTGATGGTCCCGCCGGCCGGCAGGTAAACCAGATACTCTGCCCCGCCGGCCGCCGGGTTAGCCAGGCAGTAGCCGGTTGAGCACAGCTCTCCATGCGGCGTCATGCCGGCCAGGTTTATGCGGTTGGCATAGGTAAGGGCATACCCCAGGTTGCGGCGAATGCTCACATCATTGTCATTCTGGGGATCATAATCGGGCGGCGCGCCTCGTCCCACCGCTACCTTATCGTAGGGATCCATAAAAATGGGGTTGACCCCGCGAGTCAAGCTCTTCCACACCCACTGCCGGTCGCCGCAGATGCCGCACAGATGGTCGGTATCGTTGAGGATCACCTTGCTGCCATCGGCTGCGGGCGGATGGTGTACATCCCCATTGGGCGAAATCCAATCGGCCGGGCTGGCAAAGAGGTCGGCGTTATCGCCGTCGGGAAACTCTACGGTCATCCCCACCGGGTGCTGCCTGGCTTTGCCGGCTTCATAACTTTTGAGGTAGTTGATCATGTGATACTGCCAGTCGCGTGAACTAGTGGCGCTCTCATTGCTGATCTCATACAGCACGTTGTCAAGGTCGTTCACGGCGTCAACCACTTTGCGCACGTAAGCCTCTTGCAGGGCTGTCACCGCCGCAATTTGCAGGGTATGGGTTTCTTCGCCGCTGCCATTGTTGTTGGTATCGCCGTTGATCCCATTGATGTTGTTGCTCTGGTTAAAGGGGTGCCCCTGCCAGGGGTTATGGCCCGAAAATTTGCTCTCCACGCTCCAGCCATCAAAGAGCATGATTGAAACATAAATGCCTCGCTGCCCGGCCTCGCTGACCCGCGACCGCAGCCGGTCAAAATAAGCCTGGTTGAACTGGTTGAGGTCGAATTTGGGTTTGCCATCCAGGGCTAGCGCCGGGCCCGGCCGCTGGTAAGGCAGGGGATTAAACCAGTAGTTGTCTCCGTTCTCACCTCCTTTGGCATTTTCAGCCCGCCACAAGCGAAAGAAATTATGGTTGTTGGCCTGCAAAAAATCTAAAAAGGCCAGGTAATTAAAAGGCGGAGGGGTATCCACCGGGCCACAGTCCATAAAATCACACCAGGTGTGGGAGCCGGTCAGATAAACGGCCCGGCCGGCGCCATCGGTAAAGTAGCGTGAATTGGTGGGATGCACCCGCAGTGGGCCGGCGGCCGGCTCCACTCTGACCGGCTTGAGAGGGGTCGCTCCCTGGCCGCTTCCGGGCCGGTCAAGGGCCATGTCAGGCGCTACCGACCGGGTCACCAGCATCACATCCGGCCAGGCCAAACGCAGGATAAGGGCAGCGCCGGCTAAAACGGCCCCCGCCAGCAGGAGCAAACGCCCTGCCCGGCGCACTTGTGACCAAAAATCCAATCGCTGCGAAAAAATCATAGCTTACCTTCTGAGGAGCCTGTCCCAGATTCCAGGTTGGCCGCAGAGGTTTTGAAAACCTCTGCGGTTGCATGGCCTAAATTTTGGGACGCCCCCTTCTCAGAGCCACAGCCCAGGTGAGGGGCAGCAGAGAACTCCCGGCTAAACCTTTGAGCTACAGCACTATTTTGCGGCCGTAAAAAGCCTCAGCATAGTTGTGGGGCGCTTTTGACTCGATACCCCGCAGCCTTAGAATCGCCAAAAAGGTCTCGGCGGTAAACCAGTGTTTATTGGTTTGAGTTTGGAAGTAGTTGAGGAGGTTGGTTATCTTTTGCTGGCAGGTCGGCTCATCCAAATGGACAAAGACATTCGGCGAACCTAAATCTCCGTCATATTTGGGAATCTCGTACTCTAAAATCAAATGGTTCCGAAAGGTATTCCAGGTTAAGTCTGAGATGAGCCGGTGATCTTGATGTAAATCCTGGCGGTAGTGGGTTAAAATCAGGTCGGGGGAGACCTCTTTTAACTGTTCAAAGTACGGTTTTATTTCTGCGCCCTGGTAAGGGAAAAAACCATCCTTAAAATCTTTGATAACGATGTTTTTTTCTTTAACTCCTTCTAAAAAAACCTCGGCGCTGGCCCGGGCCTCTGCGGCTCGCTGCGGGCCGGCGCTAAAGACCACCCAGTGAAAGCTCAGGTTTGGATATTCCCTGCTCAGTTTTAAGATAGCGCCGCCGCACCCAATTTCAATATCATCGCTGTGCGCGCCCAAACAAAGAATCCGAAAGGTTGAGTCTGGCTTAATATTAAAAGTTAAACCTAGCATGCTGGGGTCATCCGATTTTTTAATACTGATTGGTCACAGGACGCCGGTTATACGAAATCAAGTTTGTCCCATTTGAGGCGGGCACAGCGTCATGCTGCCAGGCCGCCACACTGGTTCCCCTGGCCTGGCCGCTCACATTACTATCCCACACCGCCCACGGCATCTCACCGGAGCGGTACATGTCATCAAACATCTGTTTTTCTTTAAAGGTGTCCATGCAGGCCCAAAAACCATCATAGCGGTAGGCGATGAGCTGTTTTTCGGCGATGAGGCGGTAGAACGGCTCCTGGACTAACTCCTCACCTTCGCGCATATAGTTAAAAATCTCTTTTTTGAACGCAAAAAAGCCGGCGTTGATCCGCATCTCCGATTGTGTGACCGGCTCAATACTCTCCACCTCGCTGCCTTCGCCCATTTTGACCACGTGGAAGGATTGTGAAGGCTTGACGGCGATAAAGCTGGCCACCTTGTCATGCTTATAAAAATGGTCCAGATATTCGGGCAGGGGCAGGTCGGCCAGGCCGTCGGTATAATTGGCCATAAAGACCTCTTCGCCTTCCAGGTATTTTTCTACGGCCTTCAAACGGCGGCCAATGTTGCCGCGCAGCCCGGTATCCACAAAGGTAATGGTCCAATCTTCAATATCGCTGTTGTACAGGTGAATCTGATGCCCGCCCTTGGACATCACAAAATCATTCGACAAACATTCATCATAGTTGAGAAAGTAATTTTTAATATAGTCGCCCTTGTAGCCCAGGCATAGGATAAAATCTTTGTGCCCATAATGGGCATAATACTTCATCAAATGCCAGATGATGGGCCGGTAGCCAATGTCAACCATGGGCTTGGGGATTGTTTCAGAATACTCCTTTAAGCGGGTCCCCATGCCTCCACAAAATAAAACAACTTTCATGATTTTTCTCCTTTTCCAAGCTACTCAATTGAATTTGCGAAAAACAGGTTTGACCGGGCGGCCGACCAGGTATTTTTCAACCCCTTCCGCCAGGGCTTTTTTATAAACATAGAGCGCTTCCCCAATTGCCTGGATGGTCCGCTCAATATCCTGATCGGTATGAGAATAACTGACCACCAGGGAAGGCATCAACAGGCCATGTTTAATGGTCTCTTGCAGGAATAAGGTGCGGAAAGGCTGCGACCTTTCTTTAACCTGGTCTCGCGTCACATAAATCAGATTGGTAGGGTTGCCGGCCACCTGGAAATAATCCTCCAGGCCATATTCGCTCACGGCCTGGTTGATGCCCTGGATCAGGCGTTCACCTTGCCGGTACAAATGCTCAATCACGTTTTCTTGCTCGTAAATCTTCATCGTTTCCAGGGCGGCTGCCAGGCAGTGGCTTTCGGCTCCAAAGGTGGTAGAAAGCAAGAAGACCCGCTCCTTATCGTGCTGCAGGCCGCCCAATTCCATCAACTCCCGTTTACCTACCAGGGCGGCAATAGAAAAACCGTTGCCCATCGCTTTGCCAAAGGTAGAAAGATCGGGCTTGATACCATAATATTTTTGAGCGCCGCCCAGGTGCCGCCGGAAACCGGTGATAATCTCATCCAGGATAAAAACAGCGCCATTTTCATGACATAGTTTTTGGAGTTCATGCAGAAAATTATCAACCGGCTCCTGGGTGGTAGCGGCTTCCAGAACCACACAGGCAATCTGGCCGGGATATTTGGCAAACATGGCCTTTACGCTGTTCAGGTCATTATAGTTAAATTTTACCGTTAACTCCTGAACAGCCGCCGGAATACCGGCCGACATAGCCGTGCTGCCGATAAACCAATCATCCACCGAGAAAAAAGCATGATCGGCGCAGATGGCGACCAAATCTCGGCCGGTGTAGGCCCGGGCCAGTTTAACCGCCGCGGTGGTCACGTCGGAGCCGTTTTTGGCAAATTTCACCATCTCGGCGCTCTCAATCAGGCTGGCTACTTTCTCGGCGCAGTCAACTTCAAGGACGGTAGGGCGGGTAAAATTGATTCCCAGCAGCATGTGCCGGTAGGCGGCTTCGACCACCGGTTTATAGGCGTGCCCCAGCGTAACCGAGCGCAGCCCCATGCCATATTCAATAAACTCGTTGCCGTCCACATCCCACACGTGGCAGCCCTCGCCTCTAACGATGAAGCCCGGCGCTAGCACGGGATACTGGTCATCGCCCTTGGCGTAAGTGTGCGCTCCGCCGGGAATCAGGGCGTGGCTTTTTTGCTGCAGAGCTTTAGATCGGGCAAATTTGCCCAGGTTGTGAGCGGGGTCGTTGTCCTGGCTCAGAGTTGTTGTTTCTAAAATCAATGGTTCAATTTGCATGAGTTTCTCCTCGTAAATAGCTTGGTTCATGTCACTGCGAGCGTTAGCGAAGCAGTCTCCCACCTCGGAGCGGAGATTGCTTCGGCCTTACGGCCTCGCAATGACATTTTCATCGTTGGTGACGTACCACAGGTTCGTGAACACTTCTTCGTAAATCCCCCCCTTTGCGCCGAATCGGGGCAGGGGGCATGGCGCTCAGGGTTGAAATTTTTCTAACAGGCCATGCTGTTCCAGGGCGGTGGCGGCGGTATGAATGATGTCAAAATTCAAGCCGGCTCGTTCCGCAATATCAAGCAGGCTATGGCTGCCATCCGATAAATTTAGCACCCACAACAGGGCCAATTCAACAGTTTTAGCCTCTTTTTGGCCGCCAATCGTCCCATAGAGACCTCTTTTGCCCAGTTGCGGCTCACATTTGGGGTTTAGGTTGACATATTTCCGGTTATGCTCCAGCACCTTGACCACCGCCAGATAGCGGGATAAAGATTCGGCCAGGTAACGGGGCTGCACCAACTCCAGGTTATCCGCCGAGGTGTGATACTCAGGATAACGGCCATGCGGCGTCCGGGTGAGGCTGCCTACCGGCAGATTAAAGCCGGGCGAGCAAAACTGGCGCTCATCGTAGCCGTAAGGCGAAAATTCCAGAATTTCATAATCCTGGCCGGCATGTTTTAAAACGTGCGCCACCGCCCGGTCTATCTCCGCCTGGCCCTGGCGACTCTTTTTATAGGTGAATCTGCCCGGATCCCCCACGCAAGCCACTACCAGGCCATGTTTGATTTTCGCAGCCTGATTTTCATTCAAACACAGCCAGGTAATCGCCCCAATGGTTCCCGGAATAAAGAGAAAACGGTAGGAATATCGTCGCGGCAGCAAACTAAGATATTTGGCTAAAAAAGCGACTACGGCTATCCCGGACAGGTTGTCATTGCACAGCGAGGGGTGGCAGCAGTGGCACGAGAAGAGCACCTCGTCGGCGCTTTCGCCCGGCAAAAAATACTCCCCATAGGTCAGCGAGCCGTCTTGCAAGGAGGACTCGATAGCCACCTCATAGGTTTCGTCGGGCAGTTCCAGTAGTTGCCGGTGGCTCAAACAAAAGCCCCAGTTCTCTTTGTAGTAAGAGGTGCGATAGGGAATCCAGTCAGGTTGATCGGGCAGGCTGAAGAGATGTTGTTTTAACTCGGCCAGGGGCAGGCTAGTTTTAACCGGGATGCTGTAGTTGACCACGTGCAGGTTAGATTGTTTAAAATCTACCACCCGCTCCCCGCGGGCATTTTTGATATAAGCGTCTTTGATATTCCACTCTTTGGGCACCACCCAATCAAATACCGGCGTTCCACTGGGCACTTCGT
>CAZDMM010000129.1:0-12944 GCA_964505845.1 uncultured Caldilineaceae bacterium | reverse complement strand
TAAGCGGGACTATCGCCCGGTATGAAAAAGAGTGGCTTACTACACTCAGCCCTGAATTTACGGCTTCATTAGCAACCCAGGGCCAACAAAACTTGCAAACTAAAGAGGCCGAGGCGCTTACCCAATTTCATACTGCCTACGATGCTTACACTTCCCAGCGCGAGATACTGCTTGCGGGTAAGACGGTTGACCTTTCAGCCTTAAAAGCCGACCTAAACCAGATAGGCGAAGCGTTCGACTCGTTAGTCAAGATTAATCGCCAATTTGCAGATCTTTCCAATGCCAGCGCCCAGGCTGCGATAAGCAATATGCGCCTGACTCTCATCGGCACGGGCATTCTAACCAGCGTCTTGGGGTTAGCAGTAGCCTGGTGGTTTGCTCGCCTGATTACAACACCCATCACAGCGCTGACCCGCGCCACCCAACAGTTAGCCAGGGGTAGTTTAGATGTAACATTGCCAACAGAATCTAAAGATGAAATTGGGCAAATGGCTCATTCATTTGGCCGGATGGTAGCTTATCAGCAAGCAATGGCAAATGCCGCCGACTCCTTAGCCCAGGGTAATGTCGGAGTTAATATCACGCTTTACTCGGAGCAGGACGTGCTTGGTAATGCCTTTACCCGGATGATTGCCTACCTGCAAGAGATGGCCGATACCGCCGGTAAATTGGCTCAAGGCGACCTGACGATACGTGTTGAACCCAAATCGGCTGAAGATGTGCTGGGCAACACCTTTAGCCAGATGGTCGCCAGCCTGAACAACACAATTGGCCAAGCGAACAACATCGCCACCCAGGTCGTGCAGTCGGTAACGCAGGTGCGCTCGGTGGGCCAGGATTTGGCCGCCAACGCCGAGGAACAATCCTCCGCCGCCGAGGAGGTCACCTCCAACCTCGAAGAAACCGAAGCCCAGATCAGAGCCAACGCCGATAACGCCAACCTCGCCAACCGTCTCGTCAGCCAAACCGCCGAGACCGCCGCCGCCGGCCAGGATAAAATGAAGACGATGACCAACGCCATGACCGCCATCGCCCAGTCCTCCCAGGAAATCGGCAAAATCATCAAGGTCATTGACGAAATCGCCTTCCAGACTAACCTCCTCGCCCTCAACGCCGCCGTCGAGGCCGCCCGCGCCGGTCAGCACGGACGTGGCTTCGCCGTCGTCGCCCAGGAAGTCCGCACCCTGGCCGGGCGCTCTGCCAAAGCCGCCAAAGAAACCGCCGAACTCATCGAAGGCTCCGCCCGTCGCGTCCAGGAAGGCGTCGCCATCACCGAGGAGATGGGCCTCGCCCTGAACGACATCGTCCAGAAGGTCTCCAAAGTGCGCGACCTCGTCGCCGAAATCAATGTCGCCAGTGACGAGCAGGCCAAAGGCATCACCCAGATCAATACCGCGATGGTTCAGGTTAGCCAGGGCGCTCAGAGCAACAGCCAGCAGAGCGAGGAACTCGCCAGCACCGCCGACGAACTCGGCAGCCTGGCCGACCGCCTCCGCGAAGAAATGGCCCGCTTCCGCCTCAAAAACCAGGGCTTCGCCCAGTTCTCCAATTCGCCGCTTCCATCGACCCCGGGGTTGCCCGGCAGCACCACCAAGGACAGCCGCAGCGGCTCTGGCGGAGTTTTGGGAGCCGTAGGCAGCAAGACCCCCCTCAAAGCCGGGAACGGTAAGGGCGCACTGATCTTAGACCGAGATGAGCGCGGTTATGATCAATTTTAGAACTGTGGGGATGAGGAACTGCCTGGGCTTTAGGCAAAGGGGGACATTATGAATGCAGTGAACGAGAGACAGGGAAACAACGCCAATCCAACCCAGGATGCCTTTTTGCGGGTCAAGGCCGAAAAAGTGAGCCAACTACTGGATTTGGTCGGCGAGTTGGGGCTGGCTGCGGTCGAAGTAACCCACCATCCGGGCCTGCAAAAGCTGGAACTGGAAGGCTTTGAAATGGCCGTCCACCGGCTGGACCTGCTCATCCGCGAAGTGCAAGACCTGGCCTCCGGCCTGCGGCTGGTGCCAGTCAATGAAATCTTCAGGCGGGTGCAGCGGGCCGTGCGCGACCTGGCGCAGCAGACTGGCAAACCGATAGACCTGACCCTGGAAGGCGGCGAAACGGAAATTGATAAACTCTTGGTAGACCAACTGCACGACCCGCTGGTGCATCTGGTACGCAACGCCGCCGATCATGGCCTGGAGTCGCCCCAAGAGCGAGCCGCCGCCGGCAAACCGGGGCAGGGACGCATCAGCGTGACAGCCTCGCAGCAGGGCAGCGAGATTCACCTGGTTATCAGCGATGATGGACGTGGCTTGAACCGGGATAAGATTCTAGCCAAAGCCCGCAAGCTGGGGCTGGTGGAAGCCAACGCCGAGCCGGATGATCGAACGGTGTGGAACTATATTTTCCACTCCGGTCTATCCACAGCACAAGAAGTCTCCAATTTATCTGGGCGGGGCGTGGGCATGGACGTGGTACGGGCGACCATCCAGACCCTGCGCGGCCGGATTGAGATTGACAGCACGCCGGGTCGAGGAACCAAAATCGGTCTGCACATCCCGCTGACCCTGGCCTTTCTGGACAGCCTGGTCGTGCGGGCCGAAAATCGCCTCTATGCCATTCCTATTGATGCAGTGGGAGAGGTTTTCAAACCCGAGGCCGCCCAGGTGACGCATACCTCGGCCAATAATAGCGAATTGGTCCGGCTGCGGGGTGAGTTGGTGCCTCTTTACCGGCTGCAGGAGTTGTATGAAGAGAGCAATCTAGAACACTGCCTGACCGAGCAGATAGTGGTGGCGGTCCAAACGAGCCAGGGGTTAATCGGTTTACCGGTAGACGAAATTATCGGGCAGCAGCAGGTAACGATGAAGCCGCTAAACGGGCAACTCAAAGATATCCGAGCCGGGGCGGGCTATGCTCTGCTCAGTTCGGGCGAAGTATCCCTTGCCCTGGACTGCGAGCGCCTGATCCAAGATTTGCACAGGGTTTAGCAGCTTAAAAGTCGAACGGGCCAGACAACAAAGGAGGATATACGTCTAAAAACACCAACTATTGATTACTGACTACTGACTAACTGGCTACTGACTACTAACTAAGGAGTAACACAATGGCTGAACAAGACAACGATCTGCTCAAAATTAACGAAGATGACAACATTGACGAAATGTTTCTCACCTTTGGCATTCAGGATGAAGAGTACGCCGTCAACATCGGTCACGTCACCGAAATTGTCGGCATCCAGAAAATCTCCGAAGTGCCCGATGTCCCTACTTTTATTAAAGGGGTCATCAACCTGCGCGGCAAGGTTATCCCGGTGATGGATGTGCGGCTGCGCTTTGGCTTGCCCTGGCGTGAATATGACGACCGGACGACCATCATCGTGCTAGAACTGGACGGAACGCCGACCGGACTGGTGGTTGACCGGGTCAACGATGTGGCCGCTATCCCGCAGGGGCAGGTTGACCCGCCGCCGCGCTGGCATGGCAACGGTACCCAGGGCGTCATCAAGGGTCTGGGCAAACAGGGTGACCGGGTGAGCGTGATCCTTGATGTAGGGCGGCTGCTATATGAACAAACCATGAATGGTGGCTTATCGGCCGAAGCAGCGCTGGCCACTACTGCCGTTTAAGGTGCATACAAATAATTGAATATGAAATCTCACTGCTGGCAAAATATCCAGGCGAGATGAAACATATAATAAATACAAATTTAGAAGCATAGGAGAATTAACCATGGCATTAGAAACACAAGAGATTTTTGAACATACTGAGAACGAACCTCTTTTAGAAGAAATTAGACGATTAGTTCAGGCTTCTCAGATGGGTGATTTGAAAGCGCGGGCGGATATTCAGCGTTTTAGCGGCAACGCTCGCGAAATCTTGACCAGCCTCAATCTTATCCTGGACGAAGCCCTGGGCCCCGTTAACGCCCAGGTGGCCGCCTTGGAAGCAATGGCCCGCGGCGACCTGTCCCAGCGCATTACTCAGGAGTTTAAGGGCGATCACAACCGGGGCAAAGATGCCCTAAACCAGGTGGCCGATATGGCCGGCAAGGCTATGCACGAAGTCCGGCGGATGGTTGAAGCCAGCCGCGCTGGCGACCTCAAGACGCGGGCCGATGTGCAGCAATTTGTGGGCGACTGGCGTGAAATTATGGTGGGAACCAATACCATTCTGGATGAAGCCCTGGAACCGGTTAACGTGCAGGTAGCTACTATGGAAGCGATGGCCGAGGGTAAACTTACCCAGAAAATTGTGCGCGAGTTTAAGGGCGACCATAACCGGGGCAAGTTTGCCCTGAATCAAATCGCCGACGCTGCCAACCAGGCCATAACCGAAATCCGCCGCATGATTGAAGCCAGCCGCGCCGGTGATCTGAAAGCCCGAGCCGATGTGCAGCAATTTGTGGGCGACTGGCGCGAAATTATGGTAGGAACCAATACTATTCTGGATGAGGCCCTGGAGCCGGTCAATATCCAGGCCGAAATTCTGGGCCGCATGGCCGATGGCGACCTGTCGGCGCGGATCACCGCTAATTTCAAGGGCGATCACAACCGGATTAAAGACCTGGTCAACAGCTTCCAGGATTATAACCAGCAGGTGGTAGGGGATATTGTGCAAATTTCAAAGCGGCTGGCAGAAGGTGATCTGCGCGTGGCTCCGGAGGCTCAGTACAAAGGCGACTTTATCCAGATTAGAAGCGCCCTGGAAACCGCCCTGGACGGTTTGAATTCGACCATCCGCCAGACCAACGCAGTGGTACAGCAGGTGGCCCAGTCGGTGGAGCAGGTACGGGCGGTCGGTCAAGATCTGGCCGCCAACGCCGAAGAGCAATCCTCGGCCGTGGAAGAAGTGACCTCCAACCTGGAGGAAACCGACTCCCAGGTTAAGGCCAATGCCGAAAACGCCAAAGTTACCAACCAGTTGGTCAACGAAACAAGCACCACCGCCAACGTTGGTCAGGAGAAAATGAAGGCTGTAACCGAAGCTATGAAAGCCATTGCCCAATCTTCCCAGGAAATCAGCAAGATCATCAAGGTAATTGACGAGATTGCCTTCCAAACCAACCTGTTAGCCCTCAACGCGGCGGTTGAAGCGGCTCGGGCCGGGCAGCACGGGCGCGGCTTTGCCGTCGTTGCCCAAGAAGTGCGCAATCTGGCCGGGCGCAGCGCCAAGGCCGCCAAAGAGACGGCCGAACTCATCGAAGGTTCCACCCGCCGGGTACAAGAAGGGGTAGCCATTGTGGACGAAACTGCCGAGGCTCTCGCAGGTATCGTTCAGAATGTGGTCAAGGTTAAGGACTTGGTAGCGGAAATCAGTGTGGCCAGCGAGGAGCAAGCGCGGGCGGTGACGCAAATCAACGCCGCCATGCTGCAAGTTAACCAAGGGGCGCAGGCGGGCAGCCAGCAGAGCGAAGAACTGGCCAGCACCGCCGACGAACTGGGCAGCCTGGCCGACCGGCTGCGCGAAGAGATGTCGCGCTTCAAACTGCGCGAGCAGCGCGCTTTTATGGATGCCATAAGCGGCCTGGGGATGAACGGGGTTAGCCCAGAATTGATGCAGCAACTGGTCGAGATGGTCAAGCAGCAACTCAGCGCCGCTGGCAATGGGGCGACAACGCCAATCAAAGGCAAGCCCCAATTGAATACCAACGGGCGTAAAGAGAAAAACGGCAAGCTGGAATTAGCCCTGGATCGTGACGAACGCGGTTACGGGCAGTTCTAAGGAGTTCCGGGTATAACTTACTTATTAAACCCGAAGGGTTCTTAAGAACCCTTCGGGTTTAAAATAAGGAGATAAATGATGACCAAAAAAGGTAGAATCATGATTGTAGACGATGCGCCGCTGATGCGCATCGTTATCATGAATATGCTGAAAGTAGACCCAAATTTGGAAATTGTGGGGTATGCGAGTAACGGTAAAGAAGCCTTGACCAAATTGGCTCAAGTGAACCCGGATTTGATTCTGCTGGATATCGAGATGCCGGAAATGGATGGGCTGGAATTTTTGCGCCATGCCCGGCTCAAAAGCCGGGCCAAAATGGTGGTACTCTCCTCCATAGCCCAGGCCGGCTCGAAAAAGGCGGCGGAAGCGCGGGCTTTGGGTGCGGATGCGGTGGTTAGCAAACCCTCCGGTGCAATTTCTTATGATTTAGAAGCCAAGCGCGGCAGCGAAGTTTCGCAGATAATTCATAAATTGCTCAATCTTCCGTGAGTAGCTAACTGATTTACGATTTAAGATTTTGGATTTACGATTAGGATTTGGCTCTTCACTTAATTCGTCAATCTGAAATCGTCAATGGTCAACAGCTTTTAAGTAATGAGGATTCTATGACCGAGCAGAACATGCCCGATAATTACAGCCAGGAATGGGAAGAAGTTTGGCAACTGTTTGACCAGGAAGGCAAGGAAGCCCTGGATTTGGTTGAGGAGATGCTAATTAAGGCCGAAACCGAGCCAGATGATCACGGACAAATTGCCGAATTATTCCGGGCGATGCACAACTTTAAAGGCATGGCCCGTATGATGGGGCTGTCGGTAACCGAATCGCTGGCTCATCGGGCCGAGGATTTGATAGCCCTGGTCAGAGATGACGGGGTGATGCTGAACAGCGCCATGATTAGCCTGCTGCTAGAGGCGCTGGATCGCCTCCGGGCCATCCTGGATCATGCCCTGGCTCACCGTCAAGATGTAGAAACTGCGACCATAGAGGAGCTTGTCGAGCGACTGGCGGCCATACACGAGCAGTACGCGGCAGGGGCTTTGCCGGCGCCGGCTCAGCCTAAGACGGACTTACCGGATGAACCGTTTTTTTTCGAGGCCAACGAAATTCCACCATCTCCAGACTCTGCAGCCAGCCTGCCGGCCACGATCGAATTGACGGATTCAGCAATCACTGAAGAAATATTTGTTACCACTGGCGAGACCCCGCCGGCTGGCGACGGTTCACTGCCGGCGCCGGACGAGGCTGTCTTTCCGCTCGAAGCTGAAATACCGCTAGCGGTAACGGAGCGGATTGACCCAGCCGCCGATCCGGTTTTTGTTCAGATTTTCCTGGAGCTGGCTAAAGACGAATGGGAGCGCTTGCGCACCGGATTGAAGGCTGTACGGTCAGATTACGAAGCCGGCCGGGAGCAAATCGAAGCGGCGGCGGATAATCTCAGTCATGCTGCTAACCAAATGGGCTATACCCGGCTGGCCGCGATTCTAGACGAAATAATGATGGTGGTTGCCTCAGCACCAAGCGATACCCAAATAGTGCAGTTGAACCAGGCTGAGTTAAGTCTATTTGAGGAGTTAAAGGCAATTGAGGTGCGCGCACAGGCGCAGCATTTAGTTGATCAGGAGATAGGTTTATCCCTGCCGGAAGATAAACTGCCAGTAGAGAGGCCGTTATCACCGGATGCCCATGCCACCCTGCCATCTGCATGTGGGTCTCAGAACCAGGATAGTAGAGCGGAGCAGACGCTCGATAACCTGTTGAGCACAATAGGTGAGTTGGTGGCCTTTCAGGCCTCGCTGCATCGCGCGGCCGATAAGCTGCAGGCCAATGATTTGGCAGAGACCATCAGCCGATTCATAAAGCAGAGCAACGGGAATGGGGAAGAGACTCAACAGCGGTTACAAGAGGGCTTAAAACCCTGGTTAGATAATTTGCGGGTCGTGGCCCAAATTGAAACCGAAATGAGCGCCCGGCTTAACCGGATACACGAAATGACCCTTGCTCTACGGGTCAGACCGGCAGCCGAGGTTCTAAGTATCTTGCCCCTCCTGGCTCAAGAGGCAGCCAGCAGGCAAGGCAAACAAGTGGAAATTGAAGTGCAGGGGGGCGAAATTGAGTTGGATCGGGGGGTGCTGGGTCTGCTGGCTCAAGCAGCGCAAAGCCTGGTAATATTTAACATTTTTGCCAGCCTGGAAATCCCGGCCGAGCGCCGGATGCTGCATAAAACGGAAAAAGGGCGAATCTGGGTAGCCTTGAGCAAGCAAGAGAATCACGTCAAGCTTGTGGTAAGCGACGACGGCAGTGGGCTTATCCAAACCACCCATGAGCAAATAAGCCAGGATGAACTGGCGCGGTGGCTACACAACGGCGGCGTAGAGGTAGACCGGTCAAATCGCCTGGCTCCCCTGATGGCCGAACTGCAGGCCCGGCGGGGGCAGCTCAAACTAACCAATCAACCAGGCAAGGGGCTAAAATTTGAGCTTTCTTTGCCGCTTGACCAGGTTGTGATGGATAGTATGGTGGTTCGAGCCGGTCAGGTACGCTATGTTGTACCGATCAATGCCATTCGCCGGATTGTCAAGCCCCAGGCCGAGGCTATCATTCATTCTTCGGCCGATGGGAAGCAGAGCTTACTGCGCCTTGAAGATACCCTGATCCCTATTCAAAACTTGAATGGGAACGGCGCCTTAAATATCCTGAGCGACCAACTCTTATTGGTGCTTGAAAAAAACCAACAGGTTATCGCGTTTGCTATTGATGAGTTAGTTGGGCAGCAGCGAATTTTAGTGCGGCCCCTGGAAGGCTGCCTGGCCCAGATTCAGCATGCTGCGGGCTGTGCGGTGCTGGGCGAAGGTGAAATTGGCCTGGTTTTAAATCTACACTGACCTTACCCCGGACTAAAAGAAGAGGGGCGCTCCCAATCTTGCTTTTTCCCGGGTCTGAACGGCCCATTTCTATACTATTTGAGGATTCAGATTTGCTCGTAGTGGCTGGTATTGAGGACAAACAGAGTAACTCGGTGGCTGCCATCGGTAGGAGCGGGGCCACAGGCTGATTTGATTAGCTCAATGGCCTGGTCTATTTTATCAGCTTCAACCCCAATAATGAGCGTAGTATTGCCCTGCCGAAAGAACGCCCCGGTACTGGCAATCCGCGTGGCCCGAAAGTTATGAGCAATTAAGGCATCGCTGACTGCATTGGCGTTGGCATCACGAATGATGGCGATGATGAGTTTGAACATCCTTAAAATACCTCGTACCGCTCGATATCACAGATAAAAACGGTAGCTCCCCCCACCTCTACTTCCAGAGGTAGAGCAAACATCATGGGGGCCGTCTCAATGTAATAAGATGGGGTAAAACTGGTACGGCGGTGGCAGGTATCGCGCAGGGCATTGAGCACCTGGCTAACCTGTACCTCCGGTGCGGCTATCCAGAGGGCCGTATTGCTTTGGCGCAAAAAGCTGCCTGAGGATGCAATTCGTTCCAGGCAGGGCAAATTAAGCGACTGGAGGCGCTGCAGCACCGCGTCTGCGTCTTGAGATTGAATAATGGTTAGAATTGCCTGCATTATTGGTTCAGTCTCAACCGGATTATTGGTAAATTCTACCGCGAGTTGCCCAAAGTGCCAAATCCACTTCCGCGGTCACTGGAGCGAACTGATTGGCCATATAGGTTTGGCCTCTCCCCCGTCAACACTTGTCCACGTTTCCCAGATTATCTTTCACTCTGACTGAATCCAGCCCGGATCATTTCTCCTCCTTTAAGATTATAACCTCACCCTCCAAGTTTCTATACAGAAATTTTACAAACTTTTTCTGACAAACCTGATATAATAAGAATAATTTTGTTCAGTTCCAGTATCCGGCAAAAAGGATAGATTATGACCACCATCAAACAGATGTATAACCGTATGATCGCAGCGATGGGCGTGGAGGGTCTTGAAATTCCCATCACGGCTGTAAAATTCTACCGGGTTGGGGAGGACATTCCTGAAGCGGTCAGGCATAATTGCCCGGTCAGCATAAGTTTAACCAGTTGCCAGGCTACACGGCAGGCTTCATTGGGGGATGCAGTTTTGTTAACTCTTGATAATATTGGCTGTGTGGCTGCCGCCATCAGTTTTGGCCTGGTAGACAGCCAGCAGAATATACCCCTGCACGGTTCGCGGGTTTATACGGATTTAATGCAGCAGCAGTTTGAGCAGGCGGATAATTTTAATCCGCCCACCCCCAAAGATTTTTCTGACGGCATCGTTTATGCTTGCCACGATGCGGGCCGGCCTGATTTTGGCCTCTTTGGCAAGGAAGATAAGGGACGGTATCACAGTGTTGCTACCGCCAAACGGGCTGTAGCGGAGATGCTGGCCATACAACCCCCGGTCATGCAAGGGGTCTTTTTTTATTCGCCGGATTTTGAGGAGCTTGATTTGATCCCGGATGTGCTGGTCTGCAATGTACGACCTATCGAATTGACCCGCCTTATCCAGGCTTATCAATATCACACCGGCCAGCGGGTCACGGCCAGCATGGGGGGATTAAGGGCCGTAAATTCTGATTTGATCGTCCGTCCTTACCTGACTCAAGCAATTAATATTTCTCCTTATTGTTTAGGAGCCAGGTTGATTGCTCAATACGAAGCGAATCGCCTGGGAATTGGGATACCATTTAAGATATTTGAAACTATTGTGCAGGGCGTGGAGGACTCTAAAAGCGGTTTCCCATTTCATCTTTATCCTGGGGCTTTGGAACAATGAATAATCTACTAAAAACCATGCTCAACCGTATGTCAAAAATGTCAGATACGGTTTTGACTGATAAACACCTCAAGGTGCTTGAGTATGCCCAGATGTACTACGAACAGCACCGAGTCGGCCCATTATATCAAAATATCAAGAAGTACACTGGAGTCACCAGAGAAGAAATTGAGGTGTTGTTCCCGCATGGTATTAATTCGGTTTATACCTGGGTAGGGATTCCTATTCATTCTGCCGATAACCCATGTAAACCCCTGGCCAATATTTCGGTAGAAGATTTCCGGCATGTTTACCTGGATTATAATGCCACCACGCCGCTGCGCCAGGAAATAATTGAAAGTTTAAAAGCATATTTTGAAAACCCCGCGAGTTTTGGCAACCCCAGCAGCAGCACTACCCTGGGGAAAAAGGCTTATGACCTGGTTTACCTGGCTCGCGCCGAGATTGCCCGATGCTTGAAGGTTGAACCGGGGGAGATCATCTTTACCGGCTGCGGCTCAGAAGCCAATAATTTGGCTCTCAAAGGCGTCGCTTTTCAACATTTAGAAAAAAAAGGCCATATCATTAGCAGTATGGTTGAACATCCTTCTGTCTTGCGGACTTTGGAGTTTCTACAAAAGTTGGGTTTTGATGTAACCTATCTGACAGTTGACAGCGCAGGCGCAGTTTCAGCCCAGGCCGTGCAAGATTGCCTAAGGCAAGATACTATTTTGGTTTCCATTATGGCTGCCAACAATGAGATTGGTACAATCAATCCCATCAGCGAAATTGGCCGCATTTGCCAGAGCGGCGGTGTGCCGCTCATGGTTGATGCGATTCAGGCGTTTGGAAAAATCCCGTTAACGCCTAAGGACATGGGCATTTCGCTCCTGAGCATGTCCGGGCATAAAATTTATGCGCCCAAAGGGGTGGGCGCGCTCTATGTGGACAAAAGGGTTTCGCTGACCCCTTTAATTCACGGGGGCAGCCAGGAGTTTGGCCTGCGGGCAGGCACAGAAAATGTCAGCTCTATTTTGGCTTTTGGCAAAGCGGCCAACCTGGCGCAGCGGGAAATGGGGCCGGAAAACAGCCGGCTCCTGGAACTAAGGGACTTTTTTCTGACCCGGTTAGGCCAGATTATGCCAAACTTTATTGTTAACGGTTCCCTGGAAAAGCGATTGAGCAATAACCTGAGTATTGGTTTTCCGGGAGTGGATAGCGGCTCGCTGCTGCTCAGTCTTAATCACATCGGCATCTATGTTTCGGCCGGCTCGGCGTGCAGCGCCGGCAGCAAAGAGGTTTCTCACGTTCTAAAGGCCATCGGCACTAATACCGATAACTACGGCACTGTTCGTTTTAGTTTTGGCCTGCATACCTCTCAAGCAGATTTAGAATACCTGTTCAAATATCTGCCGGAAATTCTCAAACAACTATCTACCTATACTCCCAACAACCATAACACCACCCCCTCACAAACTAACGCTCCCCGGCCAGCATAATCCACGCTAAAGCTTAAAAAAACCGTTTATAAAATTGATGACCTCATCCGCCAGGCAAACCACCATACTATTACCCTTATTTGTTGATTAATTCATTCCCGGCGGCTTGCCAGGCTTGCATACCACCGTCAACTTCAACCACATTAGTGTAACCTAATTTCACCAGAAGTGGGGCCGCTTCGGTGCTCATGCGCCCACTACGGCAGTAAAGGACAATACGGGCATTTTTGTCGGCAGGGAGTTGGCTAAGGTTGGCTTCGATCTCGTTGTAAGGGATAAAGGCATCGGTTTGAGGAAATTCACCCTCGTAGGGGATATGGACATTAATCATGGTAAAATCTTTGTGTGCCAGGGCCGTCTTCAACTGCTCCACTGAGATATCAATATAGCCCTGAGCATTTTTGGGCAGGCTAAAAATATCCACCAAAGCGGTTGAGGAGGCGGCGGGTGTATCGGCCCCAACGCAACCGACAAGAAGCAACATAGTTAAGATCAGCGGAACTGGCCCTATAAAATATTTGGTTATCATCCTCAAGTCTCCTTGATGATTGACCAGAAAGATGGCAGTTGTGATTTTTACTAATTTTACCCAAAGAATCTTTATTGTCGAACTGCGGGCGCTTCTGGCCGGTAGACAAAAGCCCACAGGTCATCCCCCAACTGCCCGTGACAGGCGGCGCAGTTTTTGGCGTAAAGCGTGGCAGCGGCCTGGAGGCGGTCGGCGTCTAACCCGGCAGCAAGTTCTCGTCCTTGCGCTGCAGAAGGCTGCTCATCTGGGCGTCTATTGCCCGCAAGTCCGAACTGGAGATCAGTGAAGATTGTATCAACAATGGCTATAGCAGCCTCATGAACCAGAGCATAGCCAAAATTTTTTGCTGACATGAGGCATCTCCGGGTAGCTAATTTGGGCTTTTGGCTTATTTTTTGGTATCATTTCCCTGATAAAACTCCATGATGACCCTCTCTACCGCCGCCACACCGTATACCGGTGAGTTAGAAA
>CAZDMM010000128.1:0-12990 GCA_964505845.1 uncultured Caldilineaceae bacterium | reverse complement strand
CTTTTAAGCCCACTTCGCCGGTGGCGCTCACGTTAACTCCGGCCACATTAGCGCCCACACTCCCTTCAACCGAAATCAAATTGACCCCAACTTCAGCCCCAATCTTTTTATCCTTGCCGTCAAACTGGATTCCGCCAAACGCATCGGCGCTAAGGCCCTTAAAGCCGATCCCGCCGGTAACACCGTATTCTTTATTCCCGACGAAAGCAGTATCCCAGTCGCCTTTAACAACATAGAACTCGCCGCCGGCCCCAATCATGATCCCGTCTTTGTTCACCCGCGCCCCGGCTTCAACGTACCCACCAATCGCGGCGGCGCTGTCTCCTTTAGGGCTGCCCCAAACCGAGCTTTCTTCAATCCCTACCGTCAATTTGATGCCGGGGTCAAATTTGCCGTGGCCCGGCTTGGCGTCATATTCCCAAATTTTGCCTTTGGCGCGAAAATGATCCCATATCGTGCCCTGGCCGGGAGCGGTGGGGATGGGATGCACAGTATCAGGGGTCTGGCCCGGCGCTGCAGGAGTGGACGAGCCATTCGGTGCAGCACCATCCGGTGATAACGGCTGGGATGTGACGCCGGCAGCAGCGCCGGCCCCCTGGCGAAACGGAGCCGCCGCTTCCTCTTCCGCTTGCTGCCAGATGACAGAGATTTGACGCGTGACTTCCCGGCTTTGCTGTAACGCCTGGGTGAGCCTATCAAGCGCCGGCAGCACCTCACGGCTCATCTCATTGAAGAAGGCTGTAGAACCTTGACCGATCCAGTCGCCATGCCTCAACTTCTCTACACCTTGCCGCACACGACCACTCATCTCGGCATTGCTGTCGGCGTAGTGCCCAAAGCGGGCGGCAATAGCCTCTAACTCCTCGTAATTTGCCTGAATAAACTCCGCACCCATAGTCTCATTCCTCTGGCAGCCGGTGATTACAAACCTGCTGCCAGTAATGCCTGCATTTCATCTTTGCTGGTTGTTTTGACCCGCAGCGGGGCCGCCTCGTCCGGCGCGGCCATGATGAGCCAGGCCCGCTGGCCGTTTTGCAGCAGGGTCAGGTCTTGCTTTTGCACCGTTCCATCGGCTTGCCCTTTGAGCGTTTGCAAAACAGAGGCGGTGGGCGAGCTGCCCAGCGTCTCCGCCAATGCCTGGGCCGCTTCCGGTGCGGTGGTTGAGCCGGCCAACGTGTCCACCGCTTGGGCGGTCTCACCCGCAGCAGCCAACTCTCGCGCCTGGACAAAGACCGCGCCCGGTACGCTCAACTCAAAAGCCGGGGCCGAGCCTCCATCTTCATAGCCACAGAAAGCCAGCGTTTGCGTTATAAGCTGTTCTTTGGAAGGCAGCAGGGCAAATCGGTGCAGCACGTCGGCGGGGCGGGTGTGGACGACCGCCACATTGTCGCGCAGGTGGCCAAAGAAGCGGGCCGGGGCGTCGCTCTGCGGCGGCCAATGAACCAGCGAGACGACGCTTTGAGCATAAGCGCAGCTACCCACCGCGGCCAGCAAGGCATTGTGCAGCACCCACTCCCCGCCGTTATGTATTTGCACCAGCTCTCGCGCCCGCAGCGCCCGCCCGGCGACGGTCAGCGCCAGCGCCCGCTGCTCCGGGGTAAATTCACCCAGGGGGTCGGGGTCCAAACCGGGGATAAAGGGCGCTTCCAGCAGGTTGAGGGTAAAGAGCAACTCTTCCCGTGAGAGTGTGAAGTTGACCAGTTCTATCGCGTTGTCGTTTGCCATGTGAGTCTTCCTCTATTATTTATCAGACTTGCTATCCTTGACCACCTTGCCCAACAAGGCCAGGAAGGGGCTGACCGCCGCCAGGCCAAAGGGCAGGCCAAAACCACCGCCGGCTTCCGGCGCAGCCGGTCTGCTGCCGCCGCCGCCCGACGAGCCGCCAGGCATAAACCCGGCTCCAAACTGTCCGCCGCCTGCGCCGCCACCGCCGCCGGTTCCGCCGAAGGGCTGGTAATGAATCGCCCCGCCGCCGGCCGGCGCTTCACTGCCGCCTCCCCCGCCGGAGCCGCCGCCACTAAAGCCGGAGGAGAAGCCGCCGCCGCGCCCGTAGGGTGAGTTGAATTCAGACTGTGGGCTAAAGCCGCCGCCGCCACCCGAACTTCCGCCGCCACCCGACGAGGGGGTTTCGGTGGGCGTGCTGGTTGGCTCGCCGCCGGAGCCGCCGCCCGAACTTCCGCCGCCGCCTTCGGAACCGCCGCCGGAGCCGCCGCCCGAACTTCCGCCGCCGCCTTCGGAACCGCCCCCGGCGCTGCCACCACCGGCCGCACCGGCTTCGGCCGGGCTGCCGGCGGCCAGATCACTCTGTACCCCTTCTTTTACCCCGTTCAGCCAATCTTTGGGAACACCGAAATCATCGGTATTGTTGTTCATATAACCTTGCAGCGAGTCGGTGACGCCGGAGAGCCAGTCTTTCGGAATCCCGTAATCGCTGCCGCCCGCGCCGGCTTCGGTGGCGCCGCCCAGGGCCGCGGCTATGGCTGCGCCAATCCCACCGCCTAGGGCCGAGCCGATCCCGCCCGCGCCCGCTCCAACGCCGCCGCCGCCCTGGCCGGTGACGGCCTCGATAGCGCTCTTAATAGCCGCCCCGATACCGCCTATGCCCCCGGCGGCTCCGCCCGTCATGCCACCTGCGGCTGCGCCAACCGCGCCCCCAATGGTTGAGCCGGCGCCACCGCCTGAGCCGCCGTTGGCGCCCATACCTGCGCCGGCCCCGTTTGCGCCGCCCTCAGGGCTTTTGAACGGCGACGAGGCTTCCTCGTCGGCCTGCTGCATCAAGCCACTAATTTCTTTGGTGGTATCGCCCGCCATAGCCAGGGCGTCAATCAGCCGGCGAATCGCCGGGATGATCTCCTTCTCCATTTCGGAGAAAAAGGCATTTGAGCCGCGCCCAATCCAATCGTGTTTGAGTTGGTGCATACCCCGCTGCAGGGCCTGCAGCATGGCAGCCGCCGCTTCCGACTCGTGCTTAAAGCTGCCGGCAATTTTTTCTAAAGCTTCGTGATCGGCTTGAATAATGTCGCCCATAATTAGTTCTCCTTACATAAATAGTGTCAAGTGTCAGGTGTCAAATGCCACGCACCACGCACCACAAATTACCAATTACCAATCCCAAAGGGACGCTGCGCAGTCTCCAATCTCTTTTTTCACCCCACACCCTTCTGCGACCGCACAATAAATTTGAGGGCAATATTGCTGCGTTCAAAATAAATGATGTCGCCATGCTGCAAGGGCTGTTTGCTTGACCCCACCGGGGTGGCGCCGCCGTTGCTGTTTTTGAGAGCGGTCGGATTGCTCGACAGGCTCTCAATAAAATATTGCCCATTTTCCTCGCTGATTTTGGCCTGGCGGCGAGAGACCCGCAGGCCGGTTTTATAGCTGTCCAGGTTCACCGCAATCCAGTCGTTGTGGGGCTGGCTCTGGTCGGGGCGGCCAATCAAAGCCGGCAGCCAGTTGAGCTTGTAAACCTTGCCGCTGCTCTGCTCGCGCAGGTAGACAGGTTGGGTAGGCAACTGCGTGCCGGCCGGCAGGGGGACGCCGTTTTCAACCAGGATGAGCCGTTCCCCGGCCTGAAGCTGCTCACTCAGCGGCTTGTCTTCCGCCAGCGGGGCGCGGTCCTGGGCCTTGCGCAACTGGTAGTCGGCGGGAGAGTCGCCCAGGTATTCCAGCTCCCGGAACTCCTGTAAGATGCCCTCAATCAACTGGGGCGGGGTGAGGTTGAGCAAAGCCAAAGCGCGTTGATTGGTTTTTTCAAAAATATCTATCCGCACTTCCAGGCGGTTTTGGTTTGCAGCCATAGGTTTCTCCTTGAAAGATAGAGATTGGAGATTGGAGATTAGAGATTGGTAAATAGTTCCATAAAGTCACACTGACCTAATTGCTCACGGATGAACACTGATGGCACGGATAAAGGCAAAATGTAAAAGAAATCTGTGTTTGTCTGTGTTAATCCGTGAGCTAATTTGCTAGAGAAACTAATGTGACATCGTCAAAATAGAGTAATCTCTAATCTCCAATCTCCTTTTCTTCCTGAGCCACGGCGGCCTCAATCTCCAACAAGAGGGACTCCTCATCCAGCACGCTGCCCAGGGTTTGAATCAAGTCATCGGGCAGGCCGATGGCCCGTTTTTCCTTGACCCAAACTTCCTTCAAAAGTTCCAGCAGCTTGTCGGCGTTGTTCCAGTGGCCCATGTCCATTTGAACTAATTTGGCCGTGACCAACTCGGCGGGGGAGCCGTTGCCCTCCCCCAGGTGAGCCAGCTCTTTTTGCATGCTGCGCTGGAGCAAATTCATCATCCTGATGGTGCGGGCGTTCTGCTGCGGCGTGGCCATTTGGGCCGGGGTGCTGCCGTTGGTTTGGTTTGACCAGGCGGCTCGCTGCTCTGGGTATTTAGCCAGGATTTTTTCCACCCACTTATCCAACCCCTGGGCCACTTTTTCGGCCTGATTCTCTAACTCTTCCGCCGCGCCCACCACCTCATACGGGGCCGCCACTTGAATCATGGTGGCCTGGCCCGATTTGACGATGAAGCCGCGCCCGGCCTGCAATTCTTTGTTGCGCACCTGGGCCGGCGGGCGCATCACCTTGAGGGCTTCCACCGCCTGCGCCGAGCGCAGCCCAATGCCATAATTGGCCGCCTGCACCCGCTTGCGCAGCTCGTTCATGTTGTCCAGCGTCCCGGCGATGATGTAGTGCAGGCCGTCGCGCCCATAGCGCCGGGCCAGGCCGGCCAACTCGCGCGGCAAATCGCGGGCGCGCTCAATCTCTTCGCTCAAATCGTCGTAGTTGTCAATGATGATAAAGAGTTCATGATTGACATCCTGCGTGGCCAGGGCCTCGCACTCGGCTTTGAGCCGGGGCAGCAAGGCTTCCAGTTCATCCACTTCGGAAATGGCGCTGAGCACATGCGGCAAATCGCTTAATTTGTGCTGGCCGTCATACTCCACAAATTTGCGCTGAAAATCTATCAGCACCAGCTTGACCCGCTCCGGCGGGTAGCGGTCGGCCAGCGAGAGCACCCAGTTGTAGAGAGTAGTCGTTTTGCCGGAGAGGGGCGGCCCGGCGATGGCAAAGTGCGGCCCCAGGCGCTTGAGGTCGAACAGGGCCGGTTTGAGGCTGCTATCTTGCCCCAGCACCGCTTGAATCCGGCCCGATTTGAGCGAGTCGGCCTGGGCCAGCATCTCTTGCAGCGAGACCAGTTCCGGCAGAATATTGACAGGGTCAGGGTGATGTCGCCAGGCGGTCTTACCGGCCTCCAGATGCCGGCGCATGTTGCGGGCCAGCAGGCGCAACTCATCGCCTTCGGGCAGCCGGTCACGCCCATCTTCTTCGCTAAAAATGCCCACCGGCAGGGCCACCTGGAACAGCAGCGGTTGTTTGCCCACCCGGATGTAGCCGCGCCCCGGAATTTCGTCAATCTCAATCGCCCCGCGTCCCACAATGTCCATGTAGCGGTCGGTATTGCTCTGCTTAAAGGTGATGCGCTCGCCAAAGAGGTTGTACAATTTGCTGGGCATGTTGTTGGGCACGTTGCAAGTGACCACAAAGGTGATGCCCATGCTCAAGGAGCGGCGTACCAGCGGCACAATGGTTGACTCCACCAGCGATTCATAATTTTCATACAGTTCGGCAAAGTTATCAATCGCCACCAGCATGGCCGGCAGAGACTGCTCAGGAAAACGTTCATTATAATCGTACAGATTGCTGGCGTCGGCGTTGCTCAAAATCTGCTGCCGCTCATCCACCAGGTCGGTCAGCTTGTCGAGCAAACGCTGCAGCCTTTCCTCGTAGGCTTCCTCGTCGGCGTAGACCACTGTGCCCACGTGCGGCAATTCCTCCAGGCTGCGGAAGTTACGCCCGCCCAGGTCAAACACGTAAACCTGGAACTCGTCTGGGGCGTGAGTGGTGGCCAGGCTGACGATGAGCGAGCGCAGGAACGAGGTTTTGCCCCAGCCAGAATCACCCATCACCACCAGGTGGGTACGGCTCAAATCAAAGATGAGCGGGTCTTGCCGGGCCTCGGCCGGGTTGTCCAGCAGCCCCATCACCGGGCGCATGGCCTCTTTGCGCCAATCCACCCCCGGCCACAGGTCGTCGGTATCGCTGTTCAGCCAGTCGGTCACCACCGGCAGCAGGATAAAATATTCATTCTTCTGGGCATCGTGCATGCGCGATTGCAGGCTGAACTGGCGCGGCAGAAAGTTGGGCCAGGGTTTGGGGGCCATGCGATGATTGACCAGCTCCGAGGAGAGACGCACCACCGCGTCAAACAGCTTGGGCGTATCCTCGCCGGTCATGGCGACCTCCTGGGCGGGGCGGTCGGGCCACAGCACCACGGCCGGGCGCTCGTCCGGCTGGTTCTCGCCGGTAAAGGAAACTTGAATCAATTCCAAATTTTCATTGCCGATTTGCAGGTAGCCGCGCCCCGGCATGCCGTTGGGCAAAAACGCGGCGTCGGGGGCGCGCAGCATCTCCCGGCTGGTGTCAATCTGCTCCACCCGCAAGCAGATGCGCAGCTTGATGTTGGCCCGCATCTGGTCAGACACGCCCTTGGGCCGCTGCGAGGCCAGGATCAGGTTGACCCCCTGGGCCCGGCCCACGCGGGTGATGCTCTCCAGTTCGGCCCGGTATTCGGGGTTGTCGTCAATCATTTCGGCGTATTCGTCAATGATGATAAACAGGTGCGGATAGGCCGGGCCGGTCAGATGCAAGCCTTTGGCCCGGTACTCTACAATATCTTTGGTGCCGGTATCGGCGTTGAGGGCCTGGCGGCGGCGGATTTCGGCGTTGATGGCGGTGAACATGCGGTTGACGGCGGCCTTGTTGAGGTTGGTCACGATGTCCACCACGTGGGGCAATTTTTCAAAGGGCTTGAAAGCGCCGCCGCCTTTATAGTCCACCAGCACAAAGTTCAAAATATCGGGCGAATGATACACCGTCAGCCCCACGATGAGGGTCATCAACAGTTCAGACTTGCCGGAACCGGTGCCGCCGGCAATCATGCCATGCACGCCGTCGGTTTTGGCCGAGAGGTGCAGGGTGCGTTTGCGGTTGCCGGAGGTGATGCCCAGCACGCCGTAGAGCCAATCGGCCTGCTCTGCCGAGCCGGTTACGGCCCATTTCTTTTGCATGGCCGCCTTTAGCTCATCCAAAAAGCTGTTTTCCGGGTTGAGGCCAAACACTTCGCTCAAAACCTGGCGGTAGGAGGAGGATTTGGGCAGGGCGTCAATGCGCAGCGGCTCTTTGCCCGACCAGGCTTTGCGGCCCAACTCCTTCATCTGCTGGCCCAAAAAGCGGATTTGCTGCACTTCGGCTTTCAACTGGCCCTGCTCATCAAAATGGCCCACCGAGATGGCCACCTGGAATTCCAACGCCTGGCGGCCCACTTTGACATAGCCCCGCCCCGGAATCTCGTCAATCTCGCCCACATTCCCGCCCACAATAGAGCGGTAATCGTTGGGGTCAGATAGACGCAGGGTCAGCCGCTCGGTAAAGAGGCTGTACAGCTTGCTGGATAACTCGTTGAGCCGGTTGACCGAGATGATAAAGTGCAGGCCAAAGGCTTTGGCCTGGCGCACCAGCATCACAAAGGCTTCCAGTAAATTGTTCTCGCTGTCCTGCTGGCCTTCGCCGCCAAAGGTTTCCAGGAACTCGGTAAAGTTGTCCAGGATGATCAAAATGGCCGGCTCGATTTTTTGGGGATGGCTGCTGTTGTACTCAAACAAAGTCGAAACGCCGGCCTCGCTGAACAGGCGCTTGCGCTCGTCCACGATGTCATTCAACTCGCGCAGAATTTGCTGCACCCGTTCCTCGTAGCCGCGCTCATCGGGCATGATGATGGTTCCCACGTGGGGCAGGGCGCGCAGCACTTCCAGGTTGCGCCCGCCCAGGTCAAGAATGTGGGCGTGGAACTCGGCGGGTGAGTGGGTGGCGGCCAGTGTGACCACCAGGGTGCGCATAAAGGTGGTTTTGCCCCAACCCGAGGCGCCAAAGAGCACCACGTGGCCCTTGTTAAAATCTACCACCAGCGGCAACTGGGCGGCGTTGTAGGGATCATCCACCAGGCCGACAATGGCCCGCATAGCCGTTTTGGTCCAATTAACCCCGTGCCAGACCACCTTGCCTTGCAGCCAATCGCCGATGAAGGGGTTGAGCGGGGTCAACTGCTGGTAATGGCCCAGGGTGAGCAGGGGCTGGTATTCGGTATCCATGTAAGCTTCCACCAGAGGGCTGGACAGGGTGAGCTTGGTGGGCAAGAAGGGCGGCCAGGGGGTGCGCGGCCGCTCGCCTTGCAGCAGTTCGTTGCACATGTCTACGACCATATCGTAAAACTTGGGCTGCCGCCCGCCTTCGCGCACCTCGGCGTACTCGTAATTTTCGCCGGTGTAGGCCACCTGGATCAATTCGATATTTTCATTGCCCACCTGCAAATAGCCGCGTCCCGGCATGCCGTTGGGCAAAAAGGCGGCGTCGGAGCGGCGCAGCATCTCGCGGCTGGTGTCCACCTGCTCCACCCGCAAGCACAGCCGCAGCTTGATGTTGGCCCGCATCTGGTCGGTGACGCCGACCGGCCGCTGCGAGGCTAATAACAGGTTGACCCCCTGCGCCCGGCCCACGCGGGTGATGCTTTCCAGTTCGTTCTTAAATTCCGGACTGTCGCTGATCATCTCGGCGTACTCGTCAATGATGATGAACAGGTGCGGGTAGGGTTCGTGGCTGAGGTGCAGCCCTTTGGCCCGGTATTCCACAATATCTTTGGTGGCGGTATCGGCGTTGAGCTTTTGGCGGCGCTGCATTTCGGCGTTGATGGCGGTGAACATGCGCCGCACCGCCGATTTGTTGAGGTTGGTGATGATGTCCACGCAGTGGGGCAAATCTCTAAAGGGTTGGAACGCGCCGCCGCCTTTGTAGTCAACCAGCAAAAAGTTCAACACGCTGGGGTCATAGTTGAGGGCCAGGCCGACGATCAAGGTCATCAACAGTTCCGACTTGCCGGCCCCGGTGCCGCCGGCAATCATGCCATGCACGCCGTCCTTTTTGGCTTCCAGGTGCATCTCGCGCAGGCGGTTGCCGGAGATGACGCCCAGGGTCACTTTGAGCCAGTCGGCCTGGTTGGGGTCGAGGCTGTCTTGCCACTTTTTGGCCGTGGCCGCTTTGAGCCGCCCCAGGAAGTGCTGGTCCAGGTCAAGCTGCAACTGGCGGGCCAGAATTTGCTTAAAGAGCAGGGCCTTGGGCAAAGCGTCAATCCGGCGCGGTGGCTGGTATTTGTAGCCGGAGGCGGCGATGAAATCCTGCATATTCTGGGCAAACTGCTCCAGCTCGCGGGTTTCGTTGGCTACCTCGGCCACGCCCTCGCGCTCCAAATCGAGCGGTTGGGCCACCTGGCAGCTTAAGGCTAGATTGCCCTCTTTCACATAACCCCGGCCCGGCGTGTCGCCAATATCCGCCACCGCCGCCCCGACGATGGTGCGGTACTCGGTGTGGTCGGCCAGTTTGAGGGTCATGCGCTCGGTCAAAACGCTGTACAGTTGGCTGGAGAGGACGCTCATCTGATTGACGGTAATGACAAAATGGATGCCGTAGGCTTTGGACTGCCGCATGAGGGCGACATATTTATCCAGCACGCTTTCCACGTTGTCGTTTTCGCTGCCAAAGGTTTCTTTGAACTCGATGAAGTTGTCAATCGCTACCACCACCGCCGGCAGGGGCGCGCCGGGGTTGGCTTTGTTGTAGGCATACAGGTCGGGCACGCCGGCGTTGTTGAAGATGGTTTTGCGCTGCTCCACCAGCTCTTCGAGTTCGCGTAATAATTGTTCTACTCTTTCTTTGTACCCTTCCTCGTCGGGGATGATGACCGAGCCGACGTGGGGCAGATTTGCCAGCACGCCCAAACTGCGCCCGCCCAAATCCAGCAGGTAGATGTGAACATGGTTGGGGGAGTGGCTGGCGGCCAGGCTGACCACCAGGCTGCGCACAAAGGTGGTTTTGCCCCAGCCCGAGGCCCCAAAAATGGCCCAATGGCCGCGCGGCAAATCAACAATCAGCGGCAGTTGTTTGGCGGCGTAGGGATTGTCTACCAAACCGACCACCGGGCGTAAAGCGTAATTTTCCCAGTCCAGCGGCTCTACCCAGCCGTTGTCGCCCTCCAGCCACTTGTTGACCGCCGGGTTGAGGGTCAGGGTGGCTTCTCGCTCCCGGCCCAGGGTAATCTTGTCCACCTCAATCAGATAGCGCTCGGAGGTGACAGCCTCCACCGCCGGGTTGGGCGAGACCAGCGTTTCTGACAGGGACAGGTGGGCCGGCAAGAAGTTGGGCCAGGGTGCGTATTGTTTGTCCACGCCATGCTCATCCGACATTTTATCCAGCAGCGCCACAATCGCTTTGTACAGTTCCGGCGGCTCCTGGTCTTGGGCCTGGCTCTGCTGGCCATCGCGTTCCGGCCAGATGACCGGGGCCTGGCTGGCCTGCTCCCGGTCAATATATTTATCGCCGGTGTAGGCCGACTGAATCAGTTCGATTTCGTCGTTGCCTACCTGCAAATAGCCCCGGCCAGGGATGCCGTTGGGCAAAAAGGCGGCGTCGGAGCGGCGCAGCATCTCGCGGCTCTCGCCGGTGGTTTCAACCCGCAAACAGATGCGGAATTTGATGTTGGAGCGCATCTGGTCGGTGACGCCGCTGGGCCGCTGGGCTGCCAGCAGCAGCGAGACCCCCTGCGCCCGGCCCACGCGGGTGATGGTTTCCAATTCGGAGCGGTACTCGGCCCGGTCGGCGATCATCTCGGCAAATTCGTCAATGATGATGAACAGGAATGGGTAGGGATAGTGGGTTTTGTGGAAACCTTTTTGGCGATACTCGACGATGTTTTTGGTTTCGGTTTCAACGTTGAGGGCCTGCCGCCGGTACATCTCCGATTTGATGGCGGTGAACATGCGGGTGACGCCTTCGCCCGCCAGGTTGGTGATGATGTCCACGCAGTGGGGCAGCTCGTCAAAACCTTTGAAGGCCCCGCCGCCTTTGTAATCTACCAGGACAAAATTGAGCACGGTCGGGTCGTAAGTGACGGCCATGGCGGTGATGAGTGAAATCAGCAGCTCCGATTTACCGGAGCCGGTGCTGCCGGCCACCATGCCATGCACGCCGTCTCGCTTGGCTGAAAAGACCAGGGTGCGGGGCTTGTTGCCGGACATCAGGCCGATTTTGGAACGCAGCCAGTTGGCGTAGCGGGGCTGCACGCTGTCTTGCCACTTGCGCCAGGTATCGGTTTCCAGCGCCTTCAGGGAGTTGTAGCCCATCAAATCCATAAAGGGGACGACGCTGGCCAGGTTGGCCCCAAAACCTTTGCGCACTTCCAGTTGGGCCAGAGCCTTGGCCAGGGCGCTCATCTCTTCCAGCTTGGCAATGTAATCGGCCTCGCCCACGTAGCGGAAGGTGTTGACCCCTACCTCGGCGTAGCGAAAGTGCAGTTTTTGAAACTGCTGGAGTTTGCTGTTGGTGGCCGGGGTGGTTTTTTCTATCTCAATCACCGACTGGCAACTGCTGGGCACTTTGCTGCGCTCCGGCACCAAAAAGATAACCGCTGCGCCCAGGGCCGCGCCTTCGGCCAGCAGAATGGAGATGGCGGCGTCGGCTTCCAGGTCGGTCAGGGGGGAGTCGGGGTCATAGGTGGCGTCCAACAGGTCAATGACCACCAGCATAAAGGGCAGGGTGGGGTCATCTTTGGCTTCGCTTTGCTGGTCGCGGTCTTGCAGACGAATTTTGCGCTGGGCCAAAATTTTGCGGATGCCCTCTAAAAATTGGGCAATGGCCCCTTCGTCATCGTCGTCAAAGGCTTTGTCGGCTTCGTCGTCGCTTTTGATGTCTTCGACAAAGCACAAATATTGGTTTTGGTCATCTTTGCGACTGTGGGGGAGGCTCTGCGCCCAGGCCCACTCTTGCTTGCGCGAGGCCAGCACATAGAGTTTGGCATCCATGGGGGCGTGAAAGACCACGTAATGGCCCAGCACGGCCCGCACAAATTCATACACCGACTCCGCTTCCCCGGCAATGCCCAGGGCGTGGGTCATCGGGATGCGCTCGGCCGAGGCTTCTTGGGCGGCCTTTTCCTCTTCGGCTTTGTCCTCTTCTTCCTGGTCGGCCCCCTCTGGCTGGTAGGGCCGGCGCAGCGAGATCATCACCGGCACATCGGAGACAAACTGGGAGTCGGCGGCTAATTTTAGGGCCTCGCGCACCTGGGGGTCGTCAAATTTTTCGGTGTTGTTGAAAATGTAGATAACGGTGGAGGGCAGGGTGCCCATGCCCAGGCGCACCACCCCAAAATCTTCATCGGAGGCGCGTCGTTCCCACAGGCGGGATTCGGAGCGCAGGGTGCGGTCTTCTTTTTCCACCTCGGTGCGGGCGTGGTGAACAATGCGGAAGGTGGTCAGGCGGTCCGGGTAGTTGTAGCCATAAAAACGGCGCTGCATATCGTGGTAGACATGCATTTCTTTGTTGAGTTCGGTCAGGCGGTCGGAGTAGGCTCGCTCCAGTTCAACCTGGCGTTGTTTTTCTTTGCGGTAGCTGTAGACCGAAAAGGCAGCGGCGGCGATAACCGTAAAGGCCATAGGGATGATAAACAGGGCGCTGCGCCCGCCGCCTCCGCCGCTGAGGGAGCCGATGAGCACGTAGCCGACAATGGTGAGCAGCGGCAGGGCCACCTGGATAAGCCGGGCGTTGCCGTCTTCTGGCTTTTCTGGCGGGGCAGGGATTTGAATTTCTTCAAACGGCAGCTCCGGCTGGATGCGGGGCGGCCGGTCAATATAAACAAGTTGATCCATACTAACCTTCTCTCAAAAGATTGACTTTTAACACAAAGACGCCAGGAGGCAAAGGCGCAAAGTTTTTAAGATTTTTGGGTCTACGCAAATTAGTGGGTTAGATTTGAAAGTTGGTCTCACATGTCATTCTGAACGAAGTGAAGAATCCCCCAGGAGATTCACTTTGAGCCAAGATTC